>JAAFHI010000386.1 GCA_013298335.1 Actinomycetota bacterium | reverse complement strand
GGTACTCGCTCAGTTTCTTGGTCGAAAACTCCTCCATGAACTTCGTCGAGTGGCGGATTTCGACTTCGAAGACCACCGCCAGGTCACGGTCGCCGCCGAGCATTTCCAGATGGAGTTCGGCGATGCGGCGCAGACGGGCATCCGGTGTCGGCAGCGGCGCGATTTCCTCGCGGACGCGCGTGATGAACATGTCCAGCATCTCGGTGATGATCGAGAGCAGGAGATCGTCCTTGTTCTTGAAGTAGAGATAGACCGTGCCGTCGGCGACGCCCGCCTCGCGGGCCACGTCGGCGACTTTCGAATTGAAATACCCGTTGCGCGCGAACACCGTGATGGCGGCGCGGAGAATGGATTCGTGCTTGCCGTTGGCGACGGCGACGGTACGAGCCATGCGGGACGGGCCTTTCGGAAAGGAAAGCGCTTCGGGAAAACGGGGTGAAGCGGCAACGATGTCGGTGTGAATGAATCGTCATTCATCCTATTCCCGAATCGCGTCATGCGCAACCGAAAATTTCGCGTTTTCCCATAGCAACGCCCGTGTTCCCATAGCCTCGCCAAAGCGCTCCGGCTATGGGCCATCATCTTTGCGTCCGCGACTATTTGTCGGATTTTTTGAACATTGTGCCGTAGCCCCGCCAGATGATGTCGGTGTTGAAGTACATCTTGGCCTCGGAGGTTTCGGGCTTGGCCGGGTCAAAGCAGGTAATCACGTCGAAGTCGTGGCCGTCCTGCTTGAGCGCCGCCTGCCCTTTCGGACGCAGTTTGAACGCCCGCAGCATGGCGTACTCCTCGGAAACCGAAATCACCACGAACGCCGTCGCTTCCGACCGCCCGTCGCCCGACTTGATGATCGAATCGAGGATTCCCTTGATGACATACAGATGATGCGCGGCGAGTTCCTTGTCGTTGAGGTTGTTGGCCGCCGCAAACGCCGCCCAGTGCGCGTCAATGTCGAGGTAGTTGGTCTTGAGGGTTTCCCGCGCCAGTTCGAGCGCCTTTTTGTTCTCGCCGTCCGCGATCAGCTTGGTATAGCCGCCCTTGCCGCCGCCCATCGGCGAATAGGCGTCAAGTTCGCTGTAGAGCATCCGCGCCGCCCGGAAATCCACCGTCGCATCCGACTTCTTGATGCGTTCGACGATTTCCCGGAAGGCCTTCTCCTTCTCTTCCTTCGACCTGGCGGCATCCGCCGACGGCGCGGCGGGCTTGGCGTCCTGCGCAAAAACCGGGCTGGAGCCAAAAACCAACAGCGCGAGCAAGAAATAAATACGCATAAGGCCTCGGGCAGATGAAATCAGACTATGGGAGATCAAGACAGTGGCGTCGCGTAGCCGACGCCTTGAACGTAGCCGTGTCGTTTACGGCACGGTTGACCGAGAGAACAAAGATGCCGCATCGCGTCGGCTACGCGACGCGGTTCCGACGGGGAGATGTCGTGACCGTGCCGTAAACGACACGGCTACGTTCATCTCGTCGCATACGCGACGAATTCAATCCAATGGCACATTGTCTCAATCTTCAACTGATTCAGAAGTCTAGGCGTCTTAGAGTCTCGGAGTCTTGGAGTCAAAGACTTCGGAACTGGTTTTTGTATTGACTCCCAAGACTCACGAGACGCCCAAGACTCCCCAGACTGTCTTTCCTCATCCTTCCGGCTCCATCGCCATCAGGTCCTGCTTGCTCTCGGTGAGCGGGTTGGTTTTCGGCGTCAGCGGCCCGCTGTAGCGTTCGACCCGGAGGCGGACCGACCGCGCGTGGCCATCGAGGCCCTCGGCATCGGCGATGGTCGCGATGGATTCGGCGGTTTTCACCAGCCGGTCCATCGTGTAGCGGATGACGTTCGTCCGGCGGACGAAATCATAGACCCCGAGCGGCGAGAAGAACCGCGCCGTCCCGCCAGTGGGAAGTACGTGGCTCGGACCGGCGAAATAATCGCCGACCGCTTCCGCCGACGCATCGCCGATGAACACCGCACCCGCGAAACGAATTTTCTCGGCCACCGTCTCGGCGTTCGCCGTCATGACCTCGACGTGTTCGGGCGCGAGCCGGTTGACGAGATCGCACGCCTGATTGAGTGAATCGACGAGGAAGATCGCGCCGAAACTGTCGAGCGAGGCTTCGACCGTCTCGCGGCGAGTGAGCGTCGCCGCCTGGTTGGTCAACTGTTCGGAAACGGCTTTGGCGACCTCTTCGCTCGTGGTCACGCAGACCGCCGCTGCCGTCGGATCGTGTTCGGCCTGCGCGAGCATGTCGGCGGCGATGAGCGCGGGCGACGCGGTTTCATCCGCGATGACGACGACTTCGCTCGGACCGGCGATGGCGTCGATATCCACCACGCCGTAAACCTGCCGTTTCGCCTCCGCGACGTACCGGTTGCCGGGGCCGACGATTTTCGCGACTTTCGGAATGCTCTCCGTGCCGTAGGCCAGCGCCGCCACCGCCTGCGCGCCGCCGATGGTGTAAATCTCGGTCACGCCCGCCACCACCAGCGCCGCCGCAATGGCCGGATTGGTCAGAAACGCCTTCGCGGGCGTCACGGCCACGATGCGCGGCACGCCCGCGACCCGCGCGGGAATCGCATTCATCAGCACCGTCGAGGGATAGGCCGCCGCGCCGCCCGGAATGTAGAGCCCGACCGTGTCGAGCGGGGCGATCCGGTGGGTCAGCCGGACGCCGTCTTCCTGTTCGAGCGTCCAGGTGTATTCCCGCTGCGCCTCGTGAAACCGGCGGATATTTTCGGCGGCTTCGTGCAACGCGGTCCGCAGTTCCTCGCTCGCCTGCCCCGCAAGCTGTTCGAGCAGCGCGGGTTCCACCTGTACGTTCTGCGCCGACAGGGCGATTCCATCGAATTGCTCGGTGTAGAAAAACAGCGATTTGTCGCCGTTTTCGCGAACTTCGCGCAGAATCTTGGCGACGAGACCAACCGTCTCATCGTCGGTGACTTCGTTGGCGCGGTTGGCGATTTTTTCGAGCCGGGCCTGCCCGGCAGCATCAGTCGGACGATAAATTTCCATGTCGATGTGCTCCGTAAATATCTGACGTGTTGAATAAACCACTGAATCCGTTCATTTCAACCGGCATCGGACCGATTGAAATTCCAGTATCCGTCATGTCGAACGTCTTCTACTACCTTTCGCTCCTGACGATTATCCTGCTCATCATCCTGCTGGAAGCCTATCGCAAACGGAGCCAAACCAAAGCCGAATTGTCGCGCATGGCGACGAAAAACGGGTGGAAGACAATTTTTCTCCGTGGGAGAATCGCCCGCACCATCCGGGGGAGCGGTGGTTTAATGGAAAAACGCGGGGTACGCACATTCCCCGAGACACGGGGTTCGACGCCCGCCCGCTTCCCCGTCAGCCTGGACCGTCACGTTTCGGCCACGCGCTTCACTCCAAATCGGTTCGATTCCCGCAACTTTGAAGACCCGTTCATCGTACGCGCGCGATCCTTATATACATGCGGCGAAACCGCCGCGAATTGCGTTCCCGGCAATCGGTTGGGGAGATTGCCCGCGGCATCGCCAACCCGGAAACGCCGCCGTTCGGTCATTTTTTGAAGAATTACGGACCGTTTCCGTGGTAAACGGCTGAAATGACGATGGAACACCGAAAAACCGTCATCCACTGCCCGGTTCACGCGCTGCCCGAGTTCGTCCCGTGCGATCCGGCGGAAATCGCGCCCATCGCCGCCCACCTGCGTTCAAACACGCCGGTTGAAAGCGAGACGACCTTCCCGCGCGGGACCATTCTCCCCGACGGACGCCTCGATCTCTGCAAGCAGTCGCTCGGCCCGGAAGGTTGCCGCCTGATTACCGACGCTCTCGCCGACAACACGACCGTGGCGAGTCTCATGCTCGGGACCGACGCCATCGGCAACGCGGGCGCGGCGGACGTCGCGCGCCTGCTCGAACGCAACCAGCGGCTGGAAGTCGTCTACCTCGGCTGCAATCGCATCGACGCGGAAGGCGTCCAATCGCTCGCCAACGCGCTCGCCGAGCATCCGTCGGTCACCGGCCTGTGGCTGAAACGCAATCCCATCGGCGACGACGGCGCGCGCCACCTCGCCCGCCTCCTGCGGACCAACCGGACGCTGACCACGCTCGACATCGTCAATACCGACTTCGGCGCGGAGGGCTTCAACGCCATTCTCGACGCCCTCATCGAGGACAACCGCACCGTCGAACGCTTTTTTGTCGGCGGAAACGGCCTGACCGCCGCCGCCGCCGACCGGTTTGCCCGGCTGCTGGTCGCGAACCCGGTTCTGAAGGGAATTTTTCTGAACGTCAACCACCTCGGCGATGACGGCGCAGCCGATCTCGCGCCCGCGCTCGCGCACAACCGGACGCTCACGCAACTCGGTCTCGCCAGCAACGGCATCGGCTCCCGAGGCGCGGAAGCGCTGTTCGGGGCCATCGCCGGACACCCGACGCTGTTCGATGTGGATTTGGGATACAGCCCGTCAACCACCGCGCTCGGTGCCGCCGCGAACGCGGTCGGCGACGACGGCGCGCGGTTCGCCGGAGAAATGCTCGCCCGGAATCAGGCACTCATCCGGTTGAACCTGCGCCGGAACGGCATCACCGAAGCAGGCATCGAACATTTCGTCACCGGTCTGGAACACAACCGGACGCTTCAACAACTGATTCTGGACTGGAAACTGGATGCGCGGCTGGAAACGCTGCTCCTGCGCAACCGGGACGGGGCCGTCCCGCTCTCGCGCCGCCTCACGCGCGACGTCAAACTGATTCAAAGCGTCTATCGGTAGCG
>JAAFHI010000423.1 GCA_013298335.1 Actinomycetota bacterium | reverse complement strand
GAGCGGGCCGAGTTCCAGGACGCTGCGTCCGGAAACGTTCACCATCAGTTCCGACAGCCACTGGATGCGGGCGTCGCTGAAGAGCGGGACCGCGCCCGCCTTCCAGCGTCCGAATCCTTCAGGCATCGCCGACACCCATTCGTCCCGGAAGATGTCGAGGGCGGTTTGCGGAGACGGGGCGGCGGTGACGAGTTTTTCGGGAATGTTCATTGGGAAGTGGGGGATGGGGAATGGGCGGAGAATGATGAGTTATGAATGATGAGTTATGAATGATGAATTTGGGAGTTGAATTGGCTTCCGCGGCGGTTGCACCCGCTGAAACGGGAATTCCAAAAACTCATAATTCATCATTCTCCGCCCATTCCCCAAAAGAATCAGTTCAGCCGCACCCACGAGGGCATCTTGAGCGCGGGACGGTAGCTACCTTCCTCGAAATTGAACTTGAAGTAGCCCTTGAAGCGGGTCACTTCCGAAATGCCCTCGCCGCGCGCGAGCGTCGGCATGCGGAAGGCGTCGTTGAACTGCGAGTAGTCCACGGTCGCCGAGAGGGATTCGATGTTCTTGAGGTTCTTGTCGATGATTTCGAGATTGTACATGCCGTCGATTGAAAGCGTCAGCATTTCGCCCTTGTCGTTGAGATAGACGACGCCCGACGCGAGCGGCACGCTCTTCGAGTTGGTTTTCGGCTTGAACTTGAACGCCAGTTCGCCTTCGCGGGGCGAGGTGGTCGGTTCAAACGAGTAGTAGGCGATGCGTTCCGGCGTGAGCGGGAAGAAGATCAGGTCGAAAAAGCCCTGCGCCGACAGAATCGTGAGGGATTTCGGATCGACCTTGCCCTTCGGGCGTCCGTCGTCGTCGGTATCGGCCATCACGCGGGTGTAGACCGGGAATTCGCCGTTTTCGTCGGGTTTGGTGGACGGCTCGACCATGACTTCCGTGTCACGGTTCTGTTTCTGTTTGCCGGGGGGCATGCCCGGCGATTTCGGTTTTTCGAACCGATCGATATGAATGCGTTGGCGGAAGGAACAGCGGTCGCGGACGACCGCCGACTGGAACTGATTGCAGACGGCTTTACAGACGACATCGGGGATGCCGTCGCAACTGAAGGCGGGGCTTCCCGGACACTCCGGACTGGCGGCGTTGAGCGTTGCCGGGGCGGTTGAAAATGCCCCGCCGAGTGCTACGATGCCGAACATCGCTAGTGTGGAAACCGTACGACCGAATCGCTTCATCATGCGCGTTTTCGCTCCCATTGGTACAACTTCGGATTTCGAAATCGGGTAACGTCAATGCAGGACAGGGTATACAGAGTCTCCCCGGGCATCAACCTCAGGCCGTTGACCGATGATCTCCGGCAGTTCTTCCTGATGCGCGACCATCAGGTGCAGGTTGTGCCGACCGAAGGCGGGTTTGTCGTCCAGGCGGCCAAGGAATCCACCATTTCGACGCTGCTCGGGCAATCCTCGGCGCTGACCGTGCGGATTGTTCACGAAGGCGACCGCCTCCGCGTGGAAATCGGCACCAGCAAGTGGATCGAGAAGGCCGCCGTCGGGGTCGTCACCTATGTGCTGCTCGCCCCGCTGATCATTCTTCCGATTGTGGGCGCGTTCAATCAGTTCAAGCTGATTGAGGATGCCTGGGAACGGGTCGAGATGTTCGTCGCGCACAGCGGTTCGAATTATGCCCCTCAGCGACCCGAATCGCCCTACGGAACCTATACGCCCCCGCCCGGCGCGCATGCCTGTGAAAACTGCGGGACGCCAATGTCCGCCGGGGCGGTTTTCTGCTCCCGCTGCGGAGCCAAGGCCTCGGCGATCGCACCCGATCCCGCCCCCGCGTCGAACGCCACGCCCGATTGTCCCCAGTGCGGACTCGTCAACCAGATGGGCGCGCGGTTCTGCTCCGGCTGCGGACACCGCTTCTAAAAGCAGTTGAGAATGAAGAATTGAGAGTTGAGAGTTTTCCGTTCCATCAACGGAACAAAAAATTCTCAACTCTCAATTCTTCATTCTCAACTCTTCTTCAGAACCACGGTTTGCGGCCCCGGATGTAGGTGGCGACGAATTCCTCATCGGATTTCGTCAGATACGTGATGCCTTCGACCAGCCCGACAATGCTGATGCCCAGCGGAATCACGATCAGGATGGTCCCGATACCGCAGGTCAGCGCGCCGATGACGATGGCCAGAACGTAGCCGACGAGGCTGCCGATCAGCATGTACATCCCTTCCTGCTGGTAGCCGAGCATGAATTTGTGGACGCCGAAGCCGCCGAGCAGGATGCCGCAGATTCCCGCGACCATTTTCTTCTCGGCGCCGGGAATCGGTCCTCCGGGATACTGGCCGCCGGGCGGCGGATAGGACGGCTGCTGGTACGGGTTCTGTTCCGGCGGCGGATAGGGATTGTAGGTCAGATTCAGGTGACCGGCGGACGCCGCCATCGGGAAAAGTGACTGCGACATCGGATTTTCTCCCCGCGTGTATGAGTAATTGAGAATTGAGAATTGAGAATGAAGAATTGAGAGTTTCCTTGATGGAACGGGGAACTCTCAATTCTTCATTCTCAATTCTCAATTGTGTTTCAGAACCAGCCTTTGCGGCCCTGAACGTAGGTTGCCACGAATTCCTGATCCGATTTGGTCAGGTACATGATGCCCTCGACCAGACCGATGATGGAGGGAACGATGGCGAGCATGCCGCAGGTCAGCACGGTGATGCCGCACATGATCAGGCCCTCGGTCGTGTAGCCGAGCAGAAATTTGTGAACACCGAAGGCGCCGAGCAGGATGCCGCAGATTCCGGCGATCATCTTCTTGTCGGCGCCGGGGATTTGTCCGCCCGCGCCGCCGGGATACGACGGCTGCTGGTAGGGCGATTGGGGTGACCCATACGGACTTGAAAACAGGTTCAGGTCGCGGGCGTCGCGAATGGCAAGAGCGTGAGACATGAAAAATTTCTCCTTCGTCGAACTGATGTTGAATGGCCGCGAGGTCTTCCGGACCAACCCGCCAACTCCTCGGAATCAGATGATCCTGTTCAACTGCAACAAATAGACGATAAGCCGGATAATAAAAAGAACCGATCCGATGCCGCCGCAAACGCGGGCGATTGCCGCGCGTTTCTGGCCCTGTTCGACACCCAGCTTGATCATTCCGGCCTGAGCCTGAACACCGAGAAAGAAAGCAAAGAGCCCGATTGGGAACACGCAGGCAATGCTGAGTGGAATGGAAAGAATGCCGAGGATCATGCCGAGCACGGCCCGGTTCTGGTACGAGGCGAATTCCGCTCGATAGTCGGCTGAAGTGGTGTCTACCTCGCTCTCCGTTTTTTCAAGGGTTGGCTGTGACATTGGGAAGTCGTTCTTTCGTCACCGGGCCTAGCTGCGGGCAATCGCGCTGATGATGTTGAGGATGAGCCAGAGCACCATGAACACGGTTCCGATACCACCCATGATCATCGCGGCGAGGGCCTGGCCCTGACCTTCCTGGATGCCCATCCGTTGAAGTCCCGACCGGGCCGACAGACCGAAAAAGAAGGCGACCGGCGCGCAGAGCTGGCAGCACACCAGCCCGACGATGCCGAGAATCATCCCGTTCTTCGCCTTCCCTTGCAGGTCCAACACTTCCGGGCTGCCGTATCCGACGCCGATGGAACTTCCGTAGGTCTGACCGTAAGCGGGCGGCGCGCCATAGGGATTCGACTGCGGCGCCATCCCCTGCTGGTCATAGGGCGACGGCTGCGACGGCGCGCCGTAGGGATTCGACGCGGGTGGCGGGTAGGACGGCGCGGCGTAGGGGTTCGCCGATGGTGTCTGATACGGATTCGACTGCGGTTGTGGTGGCTGCTGATACGGGTTTGACTCGGGTTTGGCCAGATTCGGTCGCGAAGGCGCGCCGGGAACCGGGCTCGGGCCGCCGCAGTTGTAGCAGAACTGCGCGCCGTCAGGATTTTGCGCGCCGCATTGTGAGCAGGTATAGGGCATGTCGGAATCCCTCGGATGAGCGGTTAGTGGTAAGCAGTTAGTCGTTAGCAGTTAGTCGTCAGTTTTTTGGAAGTGTTTTTCAGCCGGAAGAGTTTCAGAGGCGAAGTATTTGTTGGAAAAGTGAATCGTTGTCGTCCGTCATCATTCCGAAATCAGCCACTGGCGGCTGACCACTGACTGCTAACTACTGACCACTAACTGCTTTCTTCCCCCCGGTCATCAAAAGACCGATTTCAGACTGTGAAACGGTCGCCGGATCGACTTCGCCGACGATTTTTCCCTCGTACATCACGAGGACGCGGTCGGCCAGCGATAGCACTTCTTCCAGTTCCGCCGAAACGAGCAGCACGCCCGCGCCGGTGTCGCGCAGTTCGACGATTTTCCGGTGGATGAACTCGATGGCGCCGATGTCCACGCCGCGGGTCGGCTGCGATACGAGCAGCAGCTTCGGGGGCAGCCCGAATTCCCGCCCGACGATCAGTTTCTGCTGGTTCCCGCCCGACAGCGACCGCGCGGTCAGCGCCAGGTTCGGCGG
>JAAFHI010000440.1 GCA_013298335.1 Actinomycetota bacterium | reverse complement strand
GGGGCGACTTCGAAACCGGTGTCGGCGACCCTCGCCGTCGGCGCGCTCGGTTTTCTGACGGTCGGCGCGCTCGCCAATATCGCGCCCTATCCGCGGTACTACGAAGCGGGAACGCTCCCCAAGGCCATTCGTGACGGCAAGGAACTGACCGGAAAGGCAAAGATCGTCATTGTCGAGGACGGCGACGGCATCGTGCTGGTCGTCCCGACGAAGACCGCCTTTGGGGACTGACGAATCAATCCGAATTTTGAAAGTGGAGGTTTTTTATGAAATCGCGCTATCCGCTTTTGGTTCTCTCCTTTTTGGTACTTTTCGTCTCGGGATGTCTGGCCGATGTACCCCCTCAGAATCGCAAACCCCCGATCCGGCCCCCGCAACCGGCTGAACCCGTGACGGTTCCGTTCGTGATTCAAACGGATGAAACCATTCGTGTTCCCGAGCTTCGCGTCCCGAAAAATCAGGCCGTCTCATTTCAGAACCTCGGATTGATTGAGAACGGTTCCTCCTCCGGCATTTCAGCCACGCAAACCATCGTCGGCGGGCTGTTCCTTTCCTGCGCCATCATCGCGGGCGGCCTGTGGCTGGTCCGGTCGCGGATGCCGAAGGCGGTCAAGGCCGGCGCCGCGCTGGTTTTTCTGATCGCCGGCGCGGGATCCGCGGTGGTTTTTGCCAACAAGGCCGCGCCGTCGCCTTACTGGCGGGCGGGAACGCTGCCCAGGGCGCTCCAGAACGACAAGGAACTTTCGGGAAACGTGAAAATCGTACTGGTTGATTCAAAGGACGACACGATTCGACTGGTACTCCCCGTCGTGAAGACCAACCGGAGCGAGTAGCCGCATGCAGCGCGTCGAAGAACTCCATTCGGGCCGACATGTTTCCGCGCCGAAAGCCGAACCGCTGGTGCTGGGCGGCGCGCTGGCCGGATTGTGCGTTCTCGGCTGGCTGGCCGGAGTCTTTCCGGTGGCGGCCTCGATTGTGACCGTGTTTCTGTTTGCCGCGCCCCACAACCTGATGGAAGTGCGGTTTTTCCTCTCGCGGATGCCGGTCCGGTGGGGAAGGGCGAAAGCCTTTTTCGTGACCTCAATCGGTGGCGCGCTGGCGCTGACCGGCGTTTTTGCCGCGCTGCCGTTTCTGGCCTCGGCGTTGAACATGTCGGAATCCGGGTGGGTCATTGCGAACGCCGGGTGGAATTCGGCGCTCGTCCTGTGGGTTTTTCTGCTCACCCGGTTGTACATCCGCGAGAAACCCCGTGATTGGGGCTGGCACCTGCCGGTCGTCTTCGCGCTTCTGGCACTGGCGTGGTTCTTCCCGCAGGGATTCAGTATCGCGCTGGTTTTTCTGCATCCCCTGGTCGCGCTGTGGTTTCTGGACAGCCAGATCGCCCGGACCCGCCCGGCGTGGCGCTCGACCTACCGGAAGGGGCTGGTTCTGGCGGCGGTGGTTTTCGTCGTGATGCTGGCGAGTACGGCGGGTGCGCCCAACCTTCCCGGACGCGACGGACTGACCATCCGCATCACCGATCACGCGGGCGGTTCGGTCATTTCGGGAATTTCGACCCACGGCCTCGTTGCCGGGCATGTTTTTCTGGAAACGCTGCACTACGGCGTCTGGCTGGTGGCGATGCCGTTGATTGCGCTTGGTGGAAAGCCGTTCCGGCTCGACACGATTCCGCTCGTCAAGCACTCGGAAGGCTGGCCGAAATCGGTCAAAACCCTGCTCGCCTGTGGCGCGGGCGCGGTGGCGATTTTCTGGATGTGCTTTCTCGTGAACTATCCGATCACGAGGGATATCTACTTCACCGTCGCGATTTTCCACGTCCTCGCGGAAGCGCCGTTTCTTATCCGGCTGAAGTGAAGGTGAAGGTAAAGGTTTCGGGTATCGGGTGTCGGGTTTCAGGTAAAAACCGAATTTTGAGCAGTTTTCGATTGGATGTGACTGCCAACCAGGTATCCCGGATGGTGAATGGGTTGCCGATGGAATCTAGCCCACGTCCGGAGCGCTTTGGCGAGGACGTGGGAAATCAATTGGATTCAATGATTTATATCGAGAACCTGAAACCCTGAATTGAGAAACGCATCCAAAAAAAAGCCAGGCTACATTTTTATTGCGTTCCTCACTCCCACCGCAGCGCCACCATCGGATCCACCTTCGTCGCGCGCCGTGCTGGAAGCCAGCAGGCAAGGAGCGCGATGCCGATCAGTAACGCCGCGACGCCCCCGAACGTCAGCGGATCGGACGCGCCGACGCCCAGCAGCAGGCTCGAAAGCACGCGGGTCAGCCCGAACGCCACGATCAACCCCAATCCAAGTCCGATGGCCACCATCCGCATTCCCTGACGGATGATCAGGCCGAGTACGTCGCCGAGATTTGCGCCGATGGCCATCCGGATGCCGATTTCGCGGGTCCGCTGGGTCACGGCGTAGGTCATCACGCTGTACAACCCCATCGTGGCGAGCAAAAGACCGAGCATCCCGAAGGTCGTCGCCATTCCGGCGGCCACGCGCGGTCCCCAGTAGGCCAGCGAAAGATTGTCTTCGGCCATCAGCACGCCATACACCGGCAGGCGCGGGTCGATCTGATTGATTTCGCGCCGGACATTTTCAATCACCGGACGGATGGCATCCGCCGACGTGGCGCTGACCATCAGGGTCATGTCCGTGCGCGGGTACTGCGCGACCGGAAGAAACAGATATGGGGTCGGATCTTCATACAGCGTGCCGTATTTGCCGGTCTTCGCCACCGCGACGATTTCCATCAGGGGCGTGCCCTGCTGGAAACGGAAGCGTTTGCCGACTGCGTTGCGTTCGTCGCCGAAGAAACGCTGGGCGAATTCCTGATTCACGATGACGACGGGCGGAGTTGTCTCGTCGTCGCGTTCGGTGAATTCCCGACCGACCAGAAGCTGGGTTTGCAGGGTTTCGAAATATCGCGGCGTCACGAAACTGCACTCCACCTTGAGGCCCTGATTTGGCGGCGGATCGCTTTCGCCTTCCTTGACGACGGGGCCGCGACTGGCCCGGCTGACCATGAGCGGGAGTTCGCTCGCGAGCGCCGTCGAGCGGACGCCCGGCTGAGTTTCGACCCGGCGCTGAACCTCCCTGAAAAACCGCGTCGAGGCGGCCCGGTCATAGGCGGCGAGATCGAGGTCCAGCATCATGGTGACGAGATTGTCGGTTTTGAAACCGGGATCGGTGTTTCGAACATTGCCGAGGCTGCGAACGAAGAGGCCCGCGCACACGAGCACCACGATGGAAATCGTGACCTGCGCGACGACCAGCAGACCGCTCGGGCTGATGCCGGTCCGGTGATGGGTTGCTCCGCCGGACATGCCCTTGATGACCGAAACCAGGTTGGCGCGCGAGGCCAGAATCGCCGGGGCCAGACCGAACAGCACGCCGGTGCAGAACGAAATGCCGAACATCCATTTCAGAACGGTGAGATCGGGTTTGAAGTCGAGGTTGAGTGGGTAGGGCACGGGCGGAATGGTCGCCTTGATGACGTCCGCGCCAAAATAGGCGAAAAGCCAGCCCAGCCCGCCGCCGACGAAGGCGAGCAGAACGCTTTCGACGAGCAGTTGCCGGATGATGCGGCCCCGTCCGGCCCCGATGGCGACCCGGATGCCGATTTCGCGCCCCCGCGTGGTGGCCCGCGCGAGCATCAGATTCGCCACGTTGGCGCAGGCAAGCAGCAAAACCAGCCCCGAAATGCACACTGCCAGCCAGCCGCCGTACGCGATGAGTTTCGTCTCCTCATCATAGCGACCCTCCACTTCGGTGGTGAGCTGCATTTTCGTGCTCTCGTTTTCACGCGGGAAACGGGCGGCGAGGTCGGCGGAAAGACGGTTCAGATCGGCCTCCGCCGTTTGAACCGAAACACCTGGCTTCAGACGCCCGAACAGATTGACCCGGTCCAGACCGCGTTCGGCCATCCAGTCCTTCTTTTGCCCGAAACTCCGGCTCATGGTCAGCGGGGCCCAGAAATTCATCCGGAGGTAGAACGTCGAGCCGGTGAACGATTCCGGCATGACGCCGATGACCGAAAACGCATTTCCGTTCAGGTAGACGGTTTTTCCGATGATCGCCGGGTCGCCGCTGAACCGTTTTTGCCAGAGAAAATGGCTGATGACGACAATCGGCGCGTCGCCTTCCGTGCGACCCTCTTCGGGCAGAAACGTTCGACCCAGCGCCGGTTTGACGCCCATCACGTCGAAGTAATTCGAGCTGACCAGTTCTCCCCACGCGAGTTCCGGACGGTCCTCCGGCCCGGCGTTGCCCTTCGGCGTCGAACTGATTCCGGCGGAGGTGTTCAACCACGCGCTCAGGCCCGAAAAGCTGGTGTTGCCGT
>JAAFHI010000680.1 GCA_013298335.1 Actinomycetota bacterium | reverse complement strand
CACGCAACAGCCTGTTCGCCGCCTATCGCGTTCTTTTCGAGCAGTGGCGGCTGGCCTTCGACATCGGCGCGGCCAATATCGCGGACGGGGCCAAAGCCACCCCGCTCGGCGAACTGGCCCGCAAAGCGTTCGGATTCGTTACCCGTTAACCGACCGAAAGGAGACGCTCCAATGTTCGTCGCCCAACTCATCGTCTGGGGCGTGACGGCCTATCTCGTCTGCGGGCTGCTGTTTGCCCTGGCATTCGTGACCGTCGGCGTCGGACGCATCGACCCGCACGCCAGTGGCGGAAGCTGGGGATTCCGCGTGGCGATTCTGCCGGGCGTCGCGCTGCTCTGGCCGCTGATGGCGGCACGCTGGTTCTTCGGCACACACCAGCCGGTCGAACGAAACGCGCACCGCGTCGCGGCGGGCGAGGGGAGGACGCAATGATCCGTTCGCTCCGCCTCGCGCACCGCGTCGCCCTGCCGGTCCTCGGTGTCGCGTCTTTCGGCATTTTTGCGGCAGCAGTTGCCACGCGCCCGCAACCGCCGATCACCACCCAATACCCGGCGGCGCTGGCATCCGACCGGCCAAACCGGAGTGAAGTTCTCGCGTTGGGCGACACCTTCGACGTTCCCGGCATTTCGCTGGGCCGTTTCGAGGAAAACGGCAAGAAATGGCTGCTCATTGCGCCGAATCGCGATCCCGGACGCCCCGATCTGCTCGCCTACTGGTCGCCGATGAAGCCCGCGGGCAAGGAACTCCCCGCGGGCGTAATCCTGCTCGGCGCGTTGTCGGGCGCCGCCTCCGTATCCCTTTCGCTTCCCACGAACGTTCCCGCAAGCGGCGGATTCGTCGTGCTCTACAGCCCGGCGGACCGAACCGTCTTCGCCACCGCCCAACTTTTACCAACCGGGCGATAGCCGCCGAACGGAGGAACCCGCATGTCCGAACATTACGTGGCCGTCGGCTGGAACCGGCAGAAGAAGCTCTACGACAGCGCGACCTTGGCCGGCATCGCGCTCTATCTCGCGGCCTTTATCGGCGTCGGAACCTTCGTGCAGCCCTTTGCCACCGCCGAAACGCTCATCATTCGCGGGCTGGGAACCTGCGCGCTGGCGCTGCTGCACGTCATCCTGTGCATCGGGCCGCTCTGCCGCCTCGACCGGCGGTTTCTGCCGCTGCTCTACAACCGGCGACACCTCGGCGTGACGATGTTCTTTCTGGCATTCGGGCACGGGGCCTTCGCCATTATCCAGTTTCACGCGCTCGGTGACGTGAATCCGCTCGTCAGCGTACTGGTCGGGGAAACGCGCTTCGGGAGCATCACCAATTTCCCCTTTCAGCCGCTCGGACTGGCCGCGCTGGTGATCCTGCTGCTGATGGCCGCGACGAGCCACGATTTCTGGCTCGCGAACCTCACCGCGCCGGTGTGGAAACGGCTTCATATGGCGGTGTATGTCGCCTATGCCCTGCTCATCGGGCATGTTTCGCTGGGATTTCTTCAGGGCGAGGCGACCACGGTCACGACCGGCCTGCTCGCCCTCGGAATGGTGGCTGTCTTCGGCCTGCACATCATTGCAGGACTTCGTGAAAGCGTACCTGACCGACCACTTGATAGGCCGTTGAATGACACGGGGTTCGTCGATGTCGGCGCCCTCGCGGAGATCCGCGAATCATGTGCGAAAACGGTGACGCTCGCGGGCGAGCGCGTGGCGGTGTTCCGTCACGGCGACCAGGCGTTCGCGATGTCGAACGTCTGCCAGCACCAGAACGGCCCGCTCGGCGAGGGCCGCATCATTGACGGCTGCGTCACCTGTCCGTGGCACGGCTATCAGTACCGGCTCGAAGACGGAGCCTCGCCGCCGCCCTTCACCGAAGCCGTGCCGACCTTCGAGACGACCGTGCGCGACGGACGGGTCTTCGTAAATCCCAAACCGCGGCCTTCGGCGAGGAGAGCATAGGCGATGAACGAACGCGACGAATTCTATGTGGGCTATGGAAAGGCGATTCCGCCCGGCATGGCGCGGGTGATCCGGGTCACGCTCGTCATTCTGCTGAGTCTGGCCGCGGTTGTGGCACTCATCGCCATCTCCGGGCAGCGCAAACTCGGCGCGAGTTACTTCGAGTTCGGATTGCCCCGCGAATTTCAGGGCATCATCCGCGAATTTCCCTATCCGTTTCTCGAAATCGAGCGTCCCGGCGAACACGGCGGCCTGCCGGGGTTCTCGCGTTACGTACTGGTCGGTGAAGGCAAGCACGGCGCGGAGCCGAACGTGGCCGGACTCGACGGACGGACCGTCACCCTCAAGGGCACGCTGATCTATCGCGAGAACCAGACCATGATCGAGGTGACGAGCGGCTCGGTCGTCCTGAAAGAGAGCATCCCTCCGCGGCCCGAAACCGAGAAGGTCGAGGAACTGGGCACGGTGACGCTGCGCGGCGAGATCGTGGATTCGAAGTGCCACCTCGGCGTGATGAACCCCGGCAGCGGTAAGGTTCATCGCGGTTGCGCGGTGCGGTGCATCAGTGGCGGCGCGCCGCCGATCTTCTACACGCGGGACGCAACCGGCGTGAGCCGGTACCTGTATCTCATATCTCCGGAAGGCAGGGCAGTGAACCGTGACGTTCTCGACGTGGTGGCCGAACCGCTCGAAATCACGGGTCGCGTGACCCGGATCGGAACGACCTTTTTCCTTGCCGCCGAGCCGCGTTCCTACCGTCACCTCGCCCCATGAAGACGCTCGAAAAAATTTCCGAAAAAACTTCCAAACGAGTGAACTTTTTCAAAAAACGTCACGTATAGCTTCCCGACCGTGACAAACAACGGGGCACTGGCAAACGCCGATTCCCGCCCCGATTGAAAACGAAAAAAACAGTTCGACTCAAGGAGTTCAAGATGAAATTCTTCGCACAATGTTTTGCTTTGGCCTGCGCTCTTACCGTTATGCTTGGCGTGTCCGTCTTCGCCGGCGAAGTGACCAAAACCATCACCTTCACCCGTGACCTCAACGTCAACGGCACCGTCATCAAGAAGGGTGAATACAAGGTCCGCATCAACAAGGAAACCGGTGAACTGACCATTCTCAAGGGCAAGGAAGTGCTGGCCAAGGTCAAGACCACCACGGTCCAGGACGCTGTGGCAGCCCGCGCCGATGAAGTTCGCTCGGATGCGAGCGGCACCACCTCGAC
>JAAFHI010000656.1 GCA_013298335.1 Actinomycetota bacterium | reverse complement strand
GGCGTAGCTTCCGTTGGCCCGGAGAATGGCGTCTATATCGGGCGGACGCAGGCCGATGATGAGGGCCGAGAGCAGATACTGTACGACATCGGTCGCAAAACTGGCGTAGGTCGTGACCGAAAAGACCTTGGCGAACGTGGTCTGCCCGCGCAGAAGGAGCGTCCCGACAAAGTAGATCGTCGCGAGAATGGCGATTCCGAGCACGGTGATGACGGGCGCGATGTAGGGCAGCGCCTTCTGGACCATGACGGAAAATCCGATTCCCTTTTCATACTGGTCGCGTTCCTGATCGGTCAGGTCGCGCCAGCGCTTTCCCTGCTTTTCAATCTGTTTCTCGGTCGCCTGCTGGGCGATTTCGCGGGGATCAATGTTGACCCGCCACTGGAAGAAAAACGAAAAGACAACCGACAGCAGGGCCATCGCGAGGATTGGCGCAATGAAGTCGGGCTTGCGGTTGATGTCGGCGAAGACCTCGCCGGGTGAAAGAAAAATCCCGGCCATCCGCTGAATCGGCGACAATTTGGGCTTTTCCTGATTTTCGGTGAATTCGGGCTGGGGCATGCCGTAATTCGGCAGGGCGTCTTTCTCGGTCATGGCGGAAGACTCTCCTTGAAATGTATGGAAACCGACGCGCTCGGTCGTTCGGCTCAAGCAAGAATCGGCCCCGTCCGGACCTCCCCTCGCGAACCTGTTCATTTTCTTCAAATTGAAACGTACTGAACTCGAATGACCGACCGTATCATCCACTGGTTTCGGCGCGATCTGCGACTCGATGACAACACGGCGTTGCTCGCCGCTTACGACGGGGCGACCGAAGTCGTTCCAGTTTTTATTTTCGACCGGGCGATTCTTTCGCGTCCGGACACCGGCCCGGTCCGGGTGAAGTTTCTGCTCGACGCCCTGGCCGCGCTCGACGCCAACCTTCGCGCGCGGGGCGGGGCACTGATTCTGCGCGCGGGACTGCCCGAAGAGGAACTCGCCCGACTCGTCGCCGAAACCGGGGCGAAGGCGGTGTACTACAACCGCGACGTCGAACCGTTTGCCCTCGCGCGCGATGCCCGCGTCGCCGAGCGCCTGCGGGAGACCTGCGCCGTACGCGGATTTGAGGACGGCGACCTGCACCCGCCTGATTCGATAAAGACAAAAGGCGGAACGGTTTACACGGTTTTCACGCCCTACAAACGGACCGCGCTGGCGATTCCGGTCCCGAAACCGCGTTCCGCGCCGGAGGCGTTCCGCGTCCCGGCGGGCCTTGCGTCGAACCCACTGCCGACGCTCGCCGAACTCGGCCACGCAACGGAAGTACAAATCCCGCCGGGCGGTGAAGGTCCGGCGCGGGAGCGGCTGGAGGGGTTCGTCCGGCGGCATCTGGCCGACTACGACCGGGAACGCGACCTTCCGGCCAAAACCGGGACCTCGGGTTTGTCGCCCTATCTGCGCTTCGGGTGTCTGTCGCCGCGCCGCGCCTTCCACGCCGCCGAGGACGCCACCGCCGGGCTGACCGGCCCGGCCCGCGCGGGCGCGGACGTCTGGATTTCGGAACTGCTCTGGCGCGATTTCTACCGACAGATCCTCTTTCACTTTTCCTACGTTGAAAATGGCTCATTCAAAAAGAGTTACGACGAACTCGCGTGGGAGCGGAACGACGACCTGTTCGAAGCCTGGAAGGCTGGCCGGACCGGTTTTCCCATCGTGGACGCGGGAATGCGCCAGCTCGCCACGACCGGCTGGATGCACAACCGCGTCCGGATGATCGTGGCCTCGTTTCTGACCAAGGACCTGCTCATCGACTGGCGGCGTGGCGAACGGCATTTCATGGAAACACTGGTGGACGGCGACCTCGCCGCCAACAACGGCGGCTGGCAGTGGGCCGCCTCGACCGGGACCGATGCCCAGCCCTACTTCCGCATCTTCAATCCGGTGTCGCAGGGACAGAAATTCGATCCGACCGGGGCGTATGTCAAAAAGTACGTGCCGGAACTCGCGAGCGTCCCCGAAAAGTGGATTCACGAACCGTGGAATCTGCCGCTCGAATACCGGAAGCCGTTCCGGTGCGTGCTCGGGACGGATTATCCCTACCCGGTGGTGGATCACGCCCGGCAGCGCGAGAAGGCGCTCGCTCTCTTCAAAAAGATTGAATGACCCAAAGATGCGCCCACCGCTGACGCGGCTCGCCCGTTTCCATCCAGAACTGACCGCTGGCTGCTGGCCACTGACGACTGAAAGCGGCTATCCGGCCAGTGACGCGCGGATGTCGTCAGTTCTTAAAAGCAGGTGAAACGGGTTTGTGGGCGACGGGATGAAACCGAACTTTTCATAGAACGCCTTCGCCGAATCGTCCTTGGCGTGAACGAGCATCGCCCGCAACCCGGCGATTTCAGCGGCCTGTGGGACTTTCAAAATCGCATCCCGAAGCAGCCCTTTCCCCAACCCGGTTCCTTTTTCGGAGAGATCGACGGCAAGACGGGCCATCAGAAGAACCGGAATCGGGTACCGGCCAAGACCGGCCCGAACCGTCGGCGGTGCGTCGTCCACGCCAACCGACGAATAGGCCAGCGTGTAGTACCCGATCACCCGGTTTTCGCGCGTGGCGACGTAGGTGCGGGAACCGTCCTTCTTCTGATTTTGAAGGGCAAATTGTTTGAGGAAGTCGTTGAGAGCGGGAACACCACAATCAAACTGTGAGCGATCGTGTTCTCGCAAAAGCGAGCTTACTTTTATAGAACTCATTACTTGGTTCGCCTATGGCACATCCCGATCAAAGACGCTCGGCTCATTCAACAACGTTCGCAACGCCGCAATCGGCTTGGGCGGGGCATCCAGAATTTCACAGAATGCCTTCCAGTCAGCTTCCGGGAGTCGGAAATGAGACTGTTCGGCAATCAGTTGTTCCGCTGCCTGAACCGCCGTTTCAAGCACAAAATCGCTCACGGTCGTGTGGCGGACCTGCGCGGCCTGTGCCAGAACCGTTTTCTGTCGTGCTGAAAGTCGAATGTTGAGCCGTTCATCCTTGATCAAGATAGCCTCGCTTGTCGGTTGATTTTTTCTATAAAAGCGCCTGCATTGTGCGCACAACGTACACACACGTCAATGTTTTTTGACGACGGGCGAAAAAAGCCAGGGGTAACTCGGTCGGTCGCCCCTGGCGGATGATTTTGGTTGAGGTTCGAAGGTTTTCAGGAAACACGCCCGAGACGCGTCAGCGGTGAGGCGCTTGCTACTTCGACATGATGCTGTTGCCGACCGGAAG
>JAAFHI010000944.1 GCA_013298335.1 Actinomycetota bacterium | reverse complement strand
TCTGCGTTCCGGCGCTGATCGTCGGGATAAAGTTGATCCAGTTGGGAACGTTGACGCTTGTCCAGACGCAATCCGAAGCTGCCGTGACGGTTAGTGTTTGATTTCCACCTGCCTGGCTGAGATTGAATGTAGTCGGTGTGACCGCGAACGAGCAGGAGTCTGAAGTTGTCGCGTTGATACGAACGAGCGTGTTATTGGGGATTACTGAATTCCCGACGGATTCGAGGATTCCGGCCAGCAGGATTTTCCCATCGGATTGGGTGGCCAGTTCAAGGCCTTGTCCCCTAAATCCAAGTTTGTCAGCGAAGGTCGGGTCGCTCGTACCGTTTGAATTGAGTCGGCTTATATATCCATGCGGACTGAAGGAGAATTCTTTTGGCCCAGTGAAGACGGGGAACCCGGATTGAAGGACAATCCGGTCCCCCGGTGCGTTGGCAAGTTGCGAAACGTTAGCTTCTCTTGGCACCGTCAGGGAAGTGAACGACGTATCCTCGGAACCATCCGGGTTGAAACGGATGATCCGCTGGCCGGAAGTTGTAAACAGGGTTGTGACAATCCGTCCGTCGGATTGAAGGATGAGTGACTGGGATTCGCCGGGGACTCGGGCGAAGCCCGCGTCCACCGTTCCGTCAGTATTGAGCCGGATCAACCCGTTGGTTCTGAACGTCAGGATTTTTCCGTCCGGTTGAATGAGGATCCGGTTGCCCTGGAATGTGTCGGTCGGATCGAGAACGGGCACGAAGCTCGGATCAAGCGTCCCCACGACGCTCTTCCGGATCTGGCTGGGCCGGGGCTGTCCGCCCACCTCGTTGAATTGACCTCCGATGACGATTTTACCGTCCGCCTGAGGCGCAACGACGGAGACAAGGTTGTCAACGAATGCGGGGATAAAGGTTGTGTCGAGTGTCCCGTCGGCGTTCAGCCGGGCGATGGTCCGCCGGGGAACGTCGTTTACCGCCACGAATGCGCCACCAACCAGAATTTTCCCGTCGGACTGAAGCGCGAGGGCATCCACGAACCCGAATACGCTGGCGTTCTGGTAAAAGGAGAGATCCGAGGTTCCGTCCGGGTTGAGGCGGGAGATGTTTATCTGGTTCGAACTGTTTGACACATTGAAGTATCCGGCGATAACGGTTTTATCGTCGGATTGGACCGCGAGGTGGGTGACGAGACCATCCCGGTGCAGGCGAATGGAGAATCCGGAGTCGAGCGCACCGTTTTCAGTGGTTCTGACCAGCCCGGACACCGATGCCCCGGCGTAGGTGGAAAAGCTGCCTCCAACCATCAGCCGCCCATCGGAAAGGCGTGAAAACGATTCGATGTAGTTGTTGGTCCCACCAGCGGGGTTGAAGGTATCGTCAAGCGACCCGTCAGCCTGAATTCGGGCAATGTTTCGCCGCGCCGCGCCGTTGTAATTGATGAACTGTCCGCCGATAAGAATTTTTCCGTCCGGGAGCGGGAAAATGGCATTAATGCTTCCAAATTCGATCCCGGTTCCCGGATTGAACGTCTGGTCCACGGAGCCATCGGTATTGAGTCGCGCAATCCCTTTGCGAGGAACGGAATTGATACTGGTAAACGAACCACCGACGAGGATTTTCCCGTCCGGCAGGGGGGCGATGGCCCCGGACACGTTGATCAATGGGAAGGTATTGTCCATTGATCCATCCGGATTCAGCGCGAAGATCAGGCCCATGTACTGAGTCTGTTGGGTACCCAAGGTACTGGCGATGATTCTGGAGCCGGACAGCGCGATGGAATTGATGAATTCGGAATCGACGGTCGGCGGATTGAATCCGGTATCGAGCGACCCGTCTGCGTTCAGTCGGTTGATGGATCGTTGATTGTTACCGTTGAAGGTACGTGAGCCACTCACGAGAATTTTTCCATCCGGTTGAACCAGAACCGAATAGGCGATGCCGATCCGTGATTCATCCGCCGTGAACGTCGAATCGAGCGAGCCATCGGCATTCAATCTTCCGACTTTCGGATTTGTCGAAATGAAGTCGCCGCTCGCGAAAAGGATTTTTCCGTCGGGAAGAAGCGCGATTGACCAGATCGAAAGGCTGAATGAAACCTGAAAGCTGGTGTCGAGCGATCCGTCGCTGTTGAGTCGAATCAGTTGGGGCACGCCGACTCCATTGTTGACGTCACCGATGAAACCGGGCACGAGGATTTTACCGTCCGGTTGAACCACCGTTTGCCGGACGCCGCCGACCGAGGAGAACGTCGGTGCGAAAGTCGGGTCAACCGGCCCGCTCTGGGCGAGCGCCGCCACGGTGCAGGGCAGGAGAAACAACAGGGAGAAGACGAGGCGGAAAGCCGATTTCGGAATTCCTTTGA
>JAAFHI010000422.1 GCA_013298335.1 Actinomycetota bacterium | reverse complement strand
CGCTCAACGGACCGCCGACGGTGACCGGTTTCGGTTCGGGGCGTCCGAAGGTCGAGGAAGTCGTGGCCTACTGGCCGGCGCTGCTGAAGAAGACGGTGGTGTCGCCGAAGGTTGAAATTCTTCAGGGGTAGTTTCTGAACACAAAGACACAAAGGCACGAAGACACAAAGGTTTAATTCAACTCTTTGTGTCTTTGCGCCTTTGTGTCTTTGCGTTGAATGTTTTTCCGAATCAGCAGGATGGGAACTCCGAGCGCGATAATCCCCAGCCCCAGCCCGGCTTCGACCGGACTCGACCGGATCGTGTTGAAAATCAGCCAGAGCGCGACGCCGATGAACAGCAGCGGCGTCACCGGGTATCCCAGTGCCCGATAGGGACGTGGCGCGTCCGGCAGCCGTCGCCGCAGTACGAAAACGCCCGTCACCGCCAGCGCATAGAACAGCCACGACGCGAAAACCACGTAATCCGTCAGTTGATCGAAGGTCCCGCTCACGGCGAGCACCGACGCCCAGGCCGCCTGCGCCAGAATCGCCCCCGCCGGGACGCGCTTTTCGTTCAGTTTTCCGAAAAAGGGAAAAAACAGGCCGTCGCGCGCCATCGCGAAGGGCGTTCGGGCGTTGGTGAGAATTGAACCATTGAGCGCGCCGAGACTCGACAGCACAAACGCCGCCGACACCAGTTTCGCGCCGAACAACCCGAACGCCGTCAGCGCGGCCTTGGTGGCGACCGGGGGCGCGTCGGTGTGGGCCGTTGAATTGGCCGTCACGATTTCGGCCATCGGCAGCGCGTAGAAATAGGCGAGATTGGCGCAGGCGTAGACCGCCAGTACAATCGCCATCCCGAAAATCAGCGAGCGCGGGATGTTGCGCTCCGGATTTTTCACTTCGCCCGCCGCCATCGGCAGGTTGTTCCATCCGTCGTAGGCCCAGAGCGCCGCGAGCATCGCCGCACCGAAGGCCGCCACGCCCCCGCTGCCGGTGGTTCCAACGGAAGTCGTGAAATTTGCCCAGGTTCCGGTGTTTGAAAGCGCGAACGTCCCGAAAACCACGACCGCGATGGCCCCGATCTTTACCGAGGTTAGAAACGTCTGCGTTTTTCCGCCGAGCGCGACGCCGAGGCAGTTCAAACCCGAAAACAACCAGATGATGACGAGGGCGACGATCTGGCGCGTCCCGAACCGCCAGTGGAAGTCGCTTCCGAAGAGATGAAGCGTCTTTTCAAGCCAGACGCTGTCATAGGGAATGACGCCGGAAAGAAAAATGGCGCAGCCGACGCTGTAAATCGCGATGGAACCCGCCGCGCCGACCGCGAACCGCATCCATCCGTAGAGAAACGCCACGGCGCTGCCGTAAGTCTCGCGTAAAAACACGTATTCGCCGCCCGCGTGCGGCATCATCGCGCCGAGTTCGGCGTAAACGAGCGCGCCCGCGAGCGACAGTACGCCGGCGCAGGCCCAGGCGAGCAGCGTCGCGCCCGGCGAGCCGACTTTTTGCGCCATGACGGCGGTTTTCAGAAACACGCCGGTCCCGATGATGGTTCCGACGGTCAGCGAAAGCGCGGCGGGGAAGTCGAGTTCCCGCGCCAGTTGTTTTTCAGGCCTGGAAGTGGACATGGGGGTGGCTTCGGTTTGGTTTTCAGCGGGTTGGGAAAGAAAATACCAAAAAAAGCGCCGGAAAATGATGTGTTCGCCGATTTTTCCTTTGGAACTGGAATTTTCGGTTCCGGAACAAAAAGAATCGGTAAAATCCTGCACAAAACGGCTCCGGACGGTCGCTGAATGGCACAATCGCGCATGAAACGAACTTTTTGATTGCAAAACGGGTCCGGTCGCTCGATTTTCAGTCAAGGAAGACCGGATTTCCTCAAAATGGGCGTGAAACCATGAATTTTTTGAAAAATCTCATCGGGCCACCGGCGGAGGACGTCTGGCGGGAAGTCGCCGAGGCGCGCGGCGGGGTGTTTTTTCCGTCGTCCTTCATCAATCTTCGGTTGTATCCCGCGATGCAGGCCCAGGTCGGCGTCTGGCCGGTCAGGGCGGATATTTACAACGACGACAAAATGACCTTCACCCGTTTCCGGACGACATTTTTCAATCCCGCCGGGTTCAAGTTCCACATCCGCACCAAAACCGTCTTCAGCAATCTCGGTATTTCGCTCGGAATGCAGGACATCGAGGTTGGACACCCCGATTACGGGCCGCATGAACCGATGTTCGGCACGGATTCCTACCTCGATCTTGAGGAAGTGAAACGTCGGCGTTCGGAGTTTGACGATCAATATGTGGTTCAGGGAAACGACCCGGAACAGGTCATCCGGTTTTTCCGCCGGTATCGAATCCGCGATTTGCTCCGCCCGACGACCGGAATGCGCTTTGAAACGGTTGGAAGCCACCTTCTGGGTGATCAATTGCCGCCCGGAGTGAGCAAGCTGGAGTATCTGGAACTCGGTATCGACCGTGATGCGCGGCGGCTCGGCGAACTCTTCGATCTGTTCGGCGAAGCGCTCGAAATGCTTGTGGAAATGGGGCTGACGACCCACAGTGCGCCGCGTATCGAGTTGAAATAGCCCCGATTTTTTTTCACGAAACCATTTTCCCGATATTCCTTTCGGGAGGCCCTTGGGCGTGAAGGGATTCCGCTTCCGATCCGGCTGGCGAAAGCGCCTTGGAATAGAACCGTCGAATCGCATGTATATAAAGGATCGCGCGCGTACGATGAACGGTTCTTCAAAGTTTCGGGAATCGAACGGGCGAGTTCAGAGTCCCCCGCTTTAGCGGGGAAAAGAATCGCCACGACCGAACCCTTGAGTGAAGCTTTCGAAATTCTCCCAGCTAAAGCGGGGGACTCTGAACGGTTACCGAAAAAAACGGCTGCCGATTGCTCGACAGCCGTTCTTTTGAGGGAAAGGAGGAGCGGGTGACTCCTCTTTTTCTTTTTGGTGGGTTTAGAACGTGAACCGGGCCGCGAACCGGACGGTGCGTCCGCCCTGGAACTGGTTCGGGCGGTTGAAGCGCGCGTCCTGTTCGAATCCCGGGGTGCCGATCAGCGCCTGAATCTGCTGGCGGAAACCGTTCGGGTTCTGGAAGAACGCCGAGATGGACGCCCGCCGGTCATCCGGGAATCCGGGGAGACCTTCGGCGAACACCGCGCCGGTGATCAGTTCGAAGCGACCGAGTTCATTGCTTTCGTTGAACAGGTTCAACACGTTGAAGTCGAACGCGAGGGAGAACCGTTCGCTGGCGCCGAACCGGAAGGTGTGGGTCAGCAGGAAGTCGGTCTGGGTGAAGGCCGCCGTGCGACCGAGGTCGCCGCGGTTGTTGAGCACGATGGTATCGACGTCGAGCAGGTCAACGCGCGAGGTGTTGAGGGTGCCGCTCTGGGCCGTGGTGGAGAAGGCGAAGAGGGTGTTGTGGCGACGGCTGGAGGAACTGAGCGCCTTGCCGAAGAAGTTCTGCCACGTGTAGTTGTACGCCGTGTAGAGCTTGAACACGTGCGGACGGTCGGTCGCGAGGCGACCGTTGTTCGGCACGCCGCTCGCGGTGAAGGGTTCGAACGGAAGGTCGAACACCCGGTTGACGTTCGGGCTGGTCCGACCGTTTTCGTCGGAGTTGGCCAGACCGCCGTAGTTGCCCTGCAACTTGCTGAAGGTGTAGCTGGCGTTGACGTAGTAGTTGTTCGAAAACCGCTTTTCGAGGCGGACTTCGAGGGCGTCATACACGCGGGCGGCCTTCGGGGTCGGCAGCGCGCCGGGGATGAGCGACGGGATCAGGTTGACCACGCCGAAGCCGGGGTTGGCGATGAAGTAGGTTTCGTTTCCGAATTCATCCGGAATGCCCACGTCTTCGATGGTCCGGTCGAGGCTCTTGTGGATGTAGCGCGCGCCGAGCACGAAGTCCTTGTAGAAACCCCATTCGGTGCCGAAGTTGTATTCGGTGGTCCGGACGGCCTTCAGGTTCGGATCGACGAGGGTGCCGGCGCCGAAGGGATTCGTGCCGTCAACGTTGGAGGGAACGCGGAAGTTGTTCTGCCGGAAGGCGTTGGCCAGCGCGTATTCCCGGCTGTAGAAGGTCGGGGTCGGGTTGGCGGTCTGGATGGTGAAGTAGTCGCGCAGGAAGGTGTCGCCGCCGAACGAACCGCGCGGCAGTTCATACTTGAAGCGGTCGTAGAACCGACCGAATGACCCGTAGAGTTTCAGTTTGCCGTTGCCGAAGACGTCGAACGCCGCGCCGATGCGCGGGGCGAACTTGTCGGGGAAGCCGAATTCGATCGAGCCGCCGCCGCCGGAGAACGACGGAACGGTTTCGCGTTCGAAACGGAAGCCGACGTTGACGGTCAGGCGGCTGAACGGCTGCCAGCTATCCTGGACGAAAATGCCCTGGTTCTTGCTGGACGCCTGTCCGAAGGTCCCGAAGCGCTGGAGGTAGCCGTAGCCGCTTTCGCCGGGACCGGCGCCACGGGGGGCTCCGTCCAGACCGGGGAAGGTGCGACCGAAGAAAAGACGGATTTCGCCGGTCGAGACGTAT
>JAAFHI010000623.1 GCA_013298335.1 Actinomycetota bacterium | reverse complement strand
CCGCTCGTCGCAATCATCAACGAGTCTTTCGCGAAGCGGCACTGGCCGAACGAAAGCCCCATCGGCAAACGTTTCCGGCTGCTCGACGCGCCGCCCGACAAGGCGACATCGAAGTTCGTGATGGTCGTCGGCGTCACGCGCGACACAAAGAATATGTCGGTGACCGAAGACTCGAAACCGGAAGCATTCGTGCCCCTCAACCAGTACTATGCCTCGCTGGGACGCTCCGGAAATCTTCTGGAACTGACCCTGCTGGTCCGGACCACCGGTTCCCCCGTCGCGCTCGCGCCCGTCGTGCAGGGCGAGATCAAAGGCATCGAGCCGAACATCATCTTTGGCCGCGTCAGAACGCTCGAACAGGTCCTCGCTTCAACCATCGTCCTGCAAAAGTTCTACATGTTTCTGCTCGGCGTCTTCGCCCTGATTTCGCTCTGTCTCGGAGCAATCGGGACCTACGGCGTGATCTCCTACAGCGTCGCCCGACGGACGCATGAAATCGGCGTCCGACTCGCGCTCGGCGCAAGTACCAGATCAATTTTGCGACTCGTGGTTCGTCAGGGAATGACGACGGCCCTCGTCGGCGTCGGCGTCGGCCTCGCGGCAGCGTTCGGCCTGACCCGTTTGCTGAAATCACTTTTGTTCGGCGTGGCCGCGACCGACCCGATGACCTTCGGCGGCATCGCGACGCTGCTGATCGGCGTGGCCCTGCTGGCCTGCTGGCTTCCGGCGCGACGGGCGGCGAAAACCGACCCAATGATCGCGCTCAGACACGAATAGTCTCGGGAGTCTTGTGGGTCTGGGGAGTCTCGGGAGTCAACGACCGTTTTTGTTTTCGACTCTCAAGACCCACCAGACTCCCAAGACTCCCAAGACTTCCTCAAGAGGTTTAAAAAATGGATTCCCTCCTCCAGGATTTTCGTTTCGCGGTCCGTTCGATGTTGAAAAAGCCCGGCTTCGCGGTCGTCGCGATTCTGACGCTGGCGCTCGGCATCGGCGCGAACACGGCCATTTTCAGCATCGTCAACGCGCTCCTGCTGCGTCCGCTGCCCTATCCCGACGCGGACCGGCTGGTCTATGTCGGAGGCGGGGATTCGAAACGCCCGGTCGAACTCAGTTCGCTTTCGCCTTTGAATTTCGGCGACCTGCGGGAGCGGAGCCGGAGCTTCGACGGGTACTTCGCCTTTCGGTTCGCCAACTTTGCGCTCTCCGGCGACGGCGCGCCGGAATCGCTCACCGGGACGGTCCTGACCGGAGATTTCGGGCGCACCATGAAAGTCGAACCCGCGCTCGGTCGCATCTTCACCTCCGAGGAAGACGCGCCGGGCAAAAACCGGGTCGCCGTCATCAGTCACGGCCTCTGGCAGCGGCGCTTCGCGGGCAGCCCCGACGTGGTCGGGAAAACGGTTCAGCTTAACGGCGAGCCGCACCAGATCATCGGCGTCATGCCGAAGGCGTTCGCCTTTCCGTCGGAGAATATCGACATCTGGAAACCGTTCGGGCTGAACCCCGCGAACTACAACCGGGGAACGTCATTTCTGCAAAGCGTGGCGCGGCTCAAGCCCGGCACCAGCCAGGCGAGGGCGACGACGGAATCGAACGCGATTGCGCGCGACATCGTGAAGGAAAATTCGAACAGCCTGAGCGACCTCGCGTTCAACGTCGTTCCGCTACGCCGCCAGATGGTGGGCGAAATCGAGCGCCCGCTCTACATCCTCTCGGGCGTCGTGCTGCTCGTCCTGCTCATCGCCTGTTTCAACGTCGCCAACCTGACCCTCAGCCGCGCCACGGGACGCTGGAAGGAAATCACCGTCCGCGCCGCGCTCGGGGCATCCCGCGCGGGATTGATTCGGCTGGTTCTGGTTGAAAGCGTCCTTTTGAGCCTGGTCGGCGGCCTCGGCGGTCTGGCCCTCGCGAAATTCGGCGTTCAGGCCATGGTCGCGGCCTACCCGCGGGCGCTTCCGAATGCCTCCGTCATCGGCGTCGATCCGGTCGTCATCCTGTTCACATTCGGCGTCGCGGTCCTGACCGGCATCGCCTTCGGCATCGTTCCCGCGTGGCGGATTTCCAGAACCAATCTCAATCAGGTTCTGCGGGAAAACACGCGCGGGGCCTCCAGCGGCGGCGGGTTGAAACTGTTCCGGAGCAGTCTGGTCGTCACCGAAATCGGTCTTTCGCTCGTGCTGCTCATCGGCGCGGGCCTGCTTCTGAAGAGTTTCTGGAACGTCATCCGCATCGACCCCGGCTTCCGCGCCGAAAACGTCGTGACCGCGCACGTCAGCCTGCCCCGCGCGCGGTACGACGACCCGTGGAAACAGAACGAATTCTTCCGCCGGACACTGGAAACCCTGCGCGCCACTCCCGGCATGCAGAACGTCTCGGCGGTCACCAGCCTGCCCTTCAGCAACTCGCGGGCGGCGACCTCTTTCGCCATCGACGGACGCCCGCAGCCGCAAAACGCGAACGGGCCGCAGGCCGACAACCATGAATCCTATCCCGGCTACTTTCAGGCAATGGGCATCCGGCTGCGCGCCGGGCGCGATTTTCTCGACACCGACGACCGCGCCCACCCCGGCGTCATCATCATCAACGAGCGCCTCGCGCAGGTGTATTTCCCCGGCGAAAACCCGCTCGGGAAGCACATCACCATCGGCACGCCCGAAGAGGAAAAGTACTACGGCAAAGCCGTTTCGCGTGAAATCGTCGGGGTCATCGACAACGTCAAGCTGCTCGATCTGAACGCCGCGTTCGAACCCGAACTCTACGTTCCGGCAATGCAGATGCCGAATTCGGAAATGTCGCTGGTAGCGCGCGGCAACGTCCCCGCCCCGGAACTGATCGCCGGACTGGAACGGGCGGTTCAGGCCACCGATTCGCAACAACCGATCCGCCGCCCGCGCGAGCTGGCCGCCGCCGTCAGCGGTTCGGTCGCGCCGCAACGGCTCGTGGCAACCCTGCTGCTGCTGTTCGCGGGCATCGCGCTGGCGCTGGCGATGGTCGGAATCTACGGCGTGATGTCCTACACGGTGTCGCAACGCACTTCCGAAATCGGCATCCGGATGGCGCTCGGCGCGACGCTCGAAGACGTGTTGAAACTCATCCTCGGTCAGGGCGCGATCCTGATTCTCGCCGGAACGGCCATCGGTCTGGTCGGGGCGTATCTCCTGACGCGCCTGATGCAGAGCATGCTGTTCGGCGTGAGTCCGACCGATCCCGCAACGTTTCTCGGAATTTCGTCACTGCTTATCGGCGTCGGTTTTCTCGCCTGCTGGATTCCCGCGCGCCGCGCGTCAAAAACCGACCCGATGAACGCGTTAAGACACGAATAGTCTTGGGAGTCTCGGGAGTCTCGGGAGTCACAGACTGATCTGTTTTCGACTCCCAAGACGCACCAGACGCCCAAGACTCCCCAGACTTCTTCAGGAGGTTTAAAA
>JAAFHI010000104.1 GCA_013298335.1 Actinomycetota bacterium | reverse complement strand
CTGCCGTAACAACTCGAAACCCGATTGAGTCGGCGAATTTCAACGACTCAATCGGGTTTCAGGTTACCCACGCACATTCGGTAAAGCGCCTAAAAGAAAATGCCTTCGCGCTCTTCGAGGCCGTGGTCGATGAGCTGGCGGATGGATCGCTTCACCGTGTCCACCTTGCGCTGGATGACCTCGTCGCGGTCGTCGGGGTTGCCGCGGAACGAAATCGGCTTGCCGAAGTGGATGCGGTACTTCGTGGGATAGGGAATCGCGCCGAGCAGCCCGAGCCACGGGAAGGTGGGCGTAATCGGGAAATAGGGCATCCCGAGCATTTTCGCGAGCGGTTTGAAATCGACGAAACTCGGGGCCTGTTCTTCCCCGCCGACGACGCCGAACGGCACGATGGGCGTGTTGGTCGCAATCGCCAGCCGCATGAATCCCAGCCCGAAACGGACCAGTTTGTAGCGGTCGCGCCAGACCTTGCCCGAACCGCGCGCGCCTTCCGGGAAAACCACGATGGACTCGCCCTTTTCGAGCAGGCGTTCACAGTTGAGCGGATCACCGACGATGGCCCCATGCCGCTGGATGAATTTCCCGACCACCGGCGCGGTCGTAAACCACCGTTCGACCATCGCGCGGCAAAGGCGCGGCGGGTTGGCTTCGAGCAGCATCGCCACCGAGACCATCATGCCGTCAATCGGAAGCTGTCCGCTGTGGTTGCCGATGAGCAGCACGCGCCCCGGCGGAACGTTTTCGATGCCGTAGGTCTTCACCCGCCAGTAGTGCCGATAAAACCAGGCGAACACCGAATAGCCGTAGCGGGCGGTGCGCGGGTTCAGTCCCCACGAGTCGAATCCGTATTCATTGATCGCCGTCGGAACCTGCCGGATTTTCTCCTCGACCTCGGGATCGACCATCAGCCCGGCGGCTTCCGACAACCAGTTGGACGGAACGAGGTTTGTCCGGTGATCGCGCCGCCGTACCGGACGCCGCTTTCCGGGGCGCGTCTTCGGCGCGTTCTTTTCCGGCTCGAATTCCGTGTCCTCGGCGTCAACCGTCGGGAGCAGGCGAATGGCTGGAGGAGGGGCAGCGTTTGTTCGATCGGGCCGCTTGATCGTCAGCGTCTTCTTTTTGGTGCCGACCGGGACGGACGGAGCCGGTTTCGGTTCGACGGCGGTCAGTGTGGTTCCCTTGCGACGGGTCGGGCGAGTTGCCATGGCGAATTCCCTTTTCTCTGAAAACGAATGCTCGTTCAGCCGCCGGTAGCCCTGCCCTCAAGGACAGGGCTATTTTTATTGAAGCCCCATGAACGGGGCTCAGGAAGAAAAGTAAAAAAAGTAAACAGCTTGAGCCTCGTTCACGAGGCTTACTCTTGAATAGCCCAGTCCTTGAGGGCAGGGCGCTACCGAATGAAACGGGCTATTTCAAATCCGATGGCTCGAACTGGAGGTCATACTCCGCGCCGGCGGTTTCAATCCACTGCTTCTGGGCGTCTTCGTACTCGTTGAATTTGCGACGGAGCGCCTTGATGCTTTCAGCGTCGGGATGATCCAGCACGGCGGCCTGATCCGCCAGCAAATCCTTCAACCGAACGAGCAGCGCATCCGCGCCAGCGTCCCATTTGGGAACTTTGGCGAGTTTCTCCTGCATTTTCAAGCTTGTGTTTTTCAATTCCGGCGGAAAAACCGTCCCGGCGGGCGCGCTTTCGAGCTTTTTCTGAATATCCCAGAACGTCGCTTCGGCGGCATTTCCGACTTCAACGAAATCGGCGAGCGAGGTGAGCGCCTTCGAGTCCGGGCTAATGTTCTTCATCACACTGAGAAGTCGGAAGCCCGGTTTTGCTCCTTTGTAATGGGCAAACATCGCCACAAAAGACGCCGCGACCAGCAGAAGAATCAGAATCTGGCCGATGTTCCAGCCGAAGGACGGCTTTTTGTCGCGCAGCCGCCAGTAGGGCACGATGAGCGCCAGCCCCATTCCCGTCAGCAATCCGCCGAGATGCCCCGAACGGCTGATGAACGGAATCGCGAAGGTCAGCCCGAGGTTGAGGGCGAGCGTCCAGAGAATGCCCCGCTTCATCGAGCGTTGCAGCAGCGGCGGCAATTCCGACCGGTAGCGGTAGGTAAACACGAACATGACGCCGAACAGCCCGAACAGGGCGCCCGACGCGCCGACGCCGACCGAAATCCGGCTCGAAAAGAAATAACTCGCCACGAACCCGCCGATGCCGGTCAGCACATAGAGCATGACGAACCGCGCCGACCCATAGAGCGCTTCTAGCTGCGGACCGAGCACCCACAGGGCGTACATGTTCACCGCCAGATGAATCAGCCCGACGTGAAGAAACATCGGCACGACCAGCCGCCACCATTCCCCGCTGTGAATCAGGCCGATCTTGAACGCCCCGAACGAAAGCAGCACGTCGAGGTCGGCGGCCCCGCCGGTGAACATCGTCAGCACAAACATGGCGATGTTCACTCCGAAGAAGATGTAACTGAAGGGCGCTTTCCGTTCGAGCAGGGCTTCCACGAAATTGGATGCGCGGTTCTGTTCCCGCTGCTCGATTTCCATTTCAGGCGGCAGCGCCCCACATTCGAGACACCGCGGAATCGCGGCGGGCGTCAAAAGGCCGCACCGGGCGCAGAGCCGGGTTCGATTTTGCATGTTTGGTTGGTTCGATTCGTACATCTCTGACATCCGCCGTCAATCCACAAGGTACTTCGCCTGTGCCCGGTATTGGCGATCCACGTCTTCCAGAAACGCCTCATGATTATAGACGGCGGGAATGTTGAGTTTGTGCGCCACGGTCCCGGAAATGCGGGCGGCCATCCACGGGCGGGAGGCGACCGGGAGTTCCTCGCGGCGGGAAAGAAAGCGTTCGACGGCGGCGATTTCGTCCAGCGTCAGTTTGCGGACGTCGAGTTTGACCGCGCCGGGATTGTTGTAGGCCCCGCGCCGGACGTCCTGCGCATGAAAATCGAGGACCTGGTCGAGCGATGGCGTTTCCGAAGCGCGCTCCTTGACCACGACCGTTCCCGCCACGTAGTCGCCGATCCGGCGCGCTTCCGGGCTGAGAATCACCGTGACCACGCCGATGGCGTATCCCGAGGGCGCGAAATCCATCGTCCGGAGAATATTGCGCACGAACGCCTCGAAGAACGTGACCGGGCGGCCATCCTCGCGAATCACCCGCAGGCGCATCCACCGCTTGCCCGGCGTCTGCCCGTTCCAGATCGTCTCGAAAAACGAGAAGTACCCGAACGACACCACGAAAATAATCACGAGGTAGATCGCCAGCGCCCACATCGACACGCTTTTTCCGGGCGACATGCCCTGAAAAAGTCCTGAAACCTGGGAAAGAATCAGCAGCACGGCGAGGATCACGCCGAGTTGAATCGCGTGGTCGATGAGCGCCGCCAGAAACCGCGTGCCGACGCTCGCCAGCGCGAACCGCAGTTCGACGTGTTCCGGAGTTTCGATGATGAGTTCAGAGTCGAGACGCATGTTTTAAAGGATGAAGGATGAAGGATGAAGGATGAAGGAAAAGAAGAAACCGGATGGGGCTTTTTCATCCTTCATATTTCATCCTTCATCCTTGATTCATATGTTCCACCATCAGGCAGCGGTCCATGACCACCGCGAGGCCCGCCGCGCGGGCGCGTTCCGCCGCGGGTTCGTTGACGATGCCGAGTTGCATCCAGATCGCCTTCGCCCCTCTGGCGATGGCTTCTTCCACGACCGGGGGGACGTCTTCCGTCCGGCGAAAAATGTTGACCAGGTCGATATCGCCCGGAACCGACGCCAGATCAGGGTAGCACGTCAGGCCCAAAACTTCGGTCTCCATCGGATTGACCGGCACGATTTCGTACCCCGCGCGCATCATGTACCGGCTGACGCCATTGCTCGCGCGGTCCGGCTTGGACGAGATCCCGACGACGGCGATCCGTCGGCAGGTGGAGAGAATGTGGGAAATGTCGTTCATGGGAAGGTTTCAGGTGTCAGGTGTCGGGTTTCAGGAGAGGAAGGTATCGGGTTTCGGGTTTCGGGTTTCGGGTTTCAGGTAAAGCAAATTTTGAGTTTTGAATTTTGAGTTTTTTACTTTGCTTTTCCAACTTTTCCCCACCCAATTCAAAATTCATAACTCAAAATTCAAAATTGGTTTTACCTGAAACCCGACACCCGAAACCCGACACCTTTTATTCCAGGCTCCGCCACAAATACCAGCTCGCCACCGTGCGGTAGGGCTTCCACCGCTCGCCGATGACGACGAGTTCCTTCGGTTTCGGCATTTCCGGCAGATCGTAGGCCAGCTTGACCGCTTTCTGGATGCCGAGATCGAGTTCGGGCAATACATCGGGACGCTGGAGGGTAAACATCAGAAACATCTGGACCGTCCAGCGTCCGATGCCCTTTACCTGCGTCAGCGACATGATGATGTCTTCGTCGCCGAGCCGGTCGAGCCCGTGGAGCGCCACCGCGCCGGATTCGGCTTTCTCCGCCAAATCCTTTAAGTACGAGAGTTTCTGCCGCGACAGGCCGACGCTTCGCAGGTCCTCGTCCGGGGTGGCGAGAATGTCGCCCGGCGCGGGCGGACGACCGCCGAAGTGGTTTTCCAGTCGGCCATGAATCGTGGCCGCGGCCTTGCCGGAGAGTTGCTGGTAGATGATCGCCCGCAGCAATGCGTCGAAGGGCGTGCCTTTCGGCGGATTCGGCTTGAACGCCCCGACCCGTCCGATGATGTCGCCCATCACGGAGTCGGTCGCGCTCAGATGTTCAACGGCTTTTTTCGGTGAGAATTTCGGCATCGGCTTTCCGGTTGACCATCGCGGCGAGGTCGGGATTTTCGAGCAGGTGCGGAACGTCGGCGGCGTTCAGGCGGCGCGGACGGTCGCGCCGGGCGTCCACGATGCAGAGAAAGCCGAACGGCGCGTCGGTTTCATTGGTCAGTCGGTGAATGCAGTTCGGCCCGATGTAGGCAAGGTCGAGAAAACCGAGTTCCCTCACCTCCGTCCCGAGCAGAACCCGCCCGGTGCCGCGCAGACCGATGACGGCGTGGGCATGTTCGTGACATTCGAGCGACGACCAGCCGCCGGGGGCAATTTCGAAATACCGGACTTCAAAACCGATGGCTTCCCCGGAATGGCCGAACAGCGTCTGGCGCGTGACGCGGGCGAAGTCGTCCATCGTGGCGGGCGTGTTCTTGTATTCGGTCACGCCGACACCCTGCCAGCGGAAATCGCCTTCGGATTGAACAAAACGGTGGTCACGGACCGGTTCCGGCGCGGCTTGAGCCATTGCGGGTTCTCGCTTTCGGATTGAACTCAAACGTCGGGCGCTACATTGCCACTACCTTTGCGGCCCGCTCAAGGCGAACGCACGGCGTCGCGGGTCCGGGAATGTCCGAAAACGAAACGACCGACGGATTTCCCTGAGTGGGAACCCGCCGGTCGGCAACCGTCAGAATTGTTGAAGCGCGTTACTCTTCTTTTTCCAGATCACGGCTGTCGATTGAAAAGGCCGCGCGGAAGCGGATCGCCTCTTCCTTCTTGTCCTGTTCGGATTTCACGAGGGCGGCGAATTCCTCGTAGCTGTAATCCTCCGCGACGACGTATCCGCGAACTTCAAGCGCGAATCCGAAGTTTCGCTCGGGGTCGAGTTCATACCCGTAGGGTGTTCGCGCGGCCAATTCATATTTTTCGCTCCCGCGCAGGCGAATGACACGGTCGTACATAAATAAAGCGATTCCGAGCCCCATCGTCGTTCGTCGGAAGCCGTCGCGTGTGGGACGGACGGTTTTCGCGAATCGTTTCCCTAAACTTCGTTCACCGCACCCGTTCGGATGCCCGAATCGTCATGGCGTTGGCTGCAAACGTCAATCCCGGTTTTCCGACACCGATTCAAGGGCTTTGAAGACTTCCAGAGCATAGGGCACGCGCCCGAACGGCGCGCTGACCTGCACGCCCTGAACCACCCCGCGTACCTCGGCCAGCATTTCGCGGGCGATGGCGAGTCCCTCGCGCTGCCCGGCTTCGGGTGAACCGTTGGCGGCGCGCATCCGTTCGAGAATTTCCGGCGACACGACCACGCCGGGCACTTCATTGCTCAGAAATTCGGCGTTGCGGAAGCTCGTCAGCGGCCAGATGCCCGCGATGATCGGAATCCGGCAGTGCTCGATGCGCTTGAGAAAAGCCTTCAGCATCTTCACATCGAAAATCGGCTGGGTAATCGCGTATTCGGCCCCGGCTTCCACCTTGTATTCAAAACGCCGGATTTCGTAGTCGAGGTCGATGGCGCAGGGATTGACGCCGACGCCGATGAAATACGACGTCGCCTGTCCGATGGCGTTGCCGCCGAGGTCGAGCCCGAGATTGAGCCGCTTGACCATGTTGGTCAGCCCGATGGAATCGATGTCGAACACCGCCGTCGCGTCCGGGTACGGCCCCATTTTGGGCGGATCGCCGGTAATGAGCAGGATATTGCGCAATCCGAGGCCCGCCGCGCCAAGCAGATCCGACGTCATGCCGAGCAGATTCCGGTCGCGGCAGCAGTAGTGCGTGACCGCCTCGATGCCGACCTGCTGCTCGATGATGAGCGAGGTCGCAATCGAGCCCATGCGCGACTGCGCGCGCGGGCCGTCGGGCACGTTCACGGCGTCCACGCCCGCTTCCTTGAGCAGCCGGACGCCTTCCAGCATCTTGGTCGCGTCGCAGCCCCGCGGCGGCACGATTTCGACGCTCGTCACGAATTCGCCCCGCGCCACCTTGCCCGCAAACTTCGACTTCTCTTCCTGCGGCGTAATCCGGATGTCCGGCAGCTTCGTTTCCGTCACCACCACGACCGGTTCGGTCCGTTTGGACGGCGACAGCGCCCGCACCGCGTCGGTAATGGTCTTGATGTGCTCGGGCGTGGTTCCGCAGCAGCCGCCGATGAACCGGACCCCCGTCTGAATCAGCCGGCGCGCGTATTTCGCCATGTAATCCGGCGAGCAGAGATAGATTTTTCGGCCCTGAAGGTCCTGCGGCAGCCCGGCGTTCGGCTGCGCCGACAGCGGACGGTCGGTCATCTGGGTGATGCGCTCGAAGGCTTCGAGCATCGGCTTCGGCCCGATGCTGCAATTCAGCCCGATGACCTCCGCGCCCCATTCCTCAAGCCGCTTGATGTAGACCTCGGGCTCCGTGCCGTACCCGGTGGCGGCGTCCTCGCCGATGGTCATCTGCGCCACAATCGGAATGTCGAAGGTCAGTTCGCGAACCGCCCGCATGGCCTCGTGGATTTCGGTCAGGTCGGTAAAGGTTTCCAGAACAATGAGATCCACGCCGCCGTCAATCAGCGCCTCGGCCTGTTCGCGGAAAAAGGCGCGCGCTTCGTCGAACGAGGTCGGCCCCCACGGCTCGATGCGGATGCCGAGCGGTCCCATCGCGCCCGCGACGTACACCTTCGGTCCGACCGCTTCCCGCGCGAGTTTCACCGCCTTGTAGTTGATTTCCTGAACCTGTCCGCCGAACCCGTGCTGTTCCAGCTTGGGACGGTTCGCGCCGAACGTGTTCGACTGGATGATTTCCGCGCCCGCCTTGACGTATTCGCGGTGAACTTCCTGAACCAGCGACGGGTTCGAAAGATTGGTTTCGTCGTAACAACGATTCACGTAGATGCCCTTGGCATAGAGCATCGTGCCCATCGCGCCATCGAAGACATGGACACCGTTTTCGGAAAGTAATTCTCGGAAAGACTTCATTGCGTATCAGATCGAACCGAAGGAAATGTCGAGAGGACCGGGCAGTTGAAAAGGTCTCTTCCTTCGATTGTGAGTCATTCAACCGGAGGGCGCAACCACGATGGAACGTGATCTGCCCTGTTTCCGAAGGATTGGCGGCACAATTCGCCAGGCCCGAAAACACGAAGGGCGACCGGAAACCGATCGCCCTTCGTCGTCTGAACTGGTAGCGGCGCCCGGACTTGAACCGGGGACCTACGGGTTATGAATCCGTCGCTCTAACCAACTGAGCTACACCGCCGTAACACTTTTCGAGTCAAGGAAGATAAAGGCGTCGGTGAAGACTGTCAAGCGGGAGTCTGGGGAGTCTCAGGGCAAACGCATCTTAAAGAGTAGTGAATGGAAGAAATAGGTGACTTCGGTTTAGTGTTGTCGCCATGACGACACCGAAACAGAAGACGCTGGTTGAGATTTTTTCCGGGATTTCCGATCCCC
>JAAFHI010000179.1 GCA_013298335.1 Actinomycetota bacterium | reverse complement strand
CAGGTGCTGTTCATTTCAGGCCTCATCTTTTTCTGCCATTTTTTCTCCCGTCCGTTCAGGATGTGGCTGGTCGCGCTCGAAGTCATTCAGGTGGTCTACCTGATCCTCATCCTGATCTGGCCCGCAGTCACGCTGACCTCCGTCAATACCTGGGTGCTGCTGCTCTTCCTTCCCTGCCTCGTCTTCATGATCCAGGTGACGATTCAGGAACGCGGTCGCGGCAACATCGAGGCGCGGCCCTTCGCCAACGGATTCGTCGTCGCGCTGTTCATCCTGTTTCTGACCATGCTGCGCGAATTCAATCTGATCCGCGTTCCGGTCATTTCCCACTGGGCCATGGGCGGACTCGGCCTCTCGATGGCAATCGCGATTTCGCACCGGTTCAACCGGGTCTATTCGGACCTCGACACCCTCAACCGCGACCTCGAACACAAGGTCGTCGAACGCACCGAGGAACTCGCCCGGGCCAACGTCGAACTGGCGGTGACGATTTCCCAGCTCGAAGAGGCCCAGGAGGAAACGAACCGGAAGAACGTCGAACTCGATCAGAAAATCGCCCTGCTCAACGAAAAGAATCAGGAACTGGTCGTGTCGCACCAGCAGGCCGACCGCATCTTCTCGGCGCTCGCGCTGGCGCTGCCGGGCACGGTTCTCGACGAAAAGTACCGGCTCGACGAGAAAATCGGCGAGGGCGGATTCGGCATCGTCTTTCGCGCCACCCACCTCACGCTCGGACGCGCCATCGCGGTCAAGGTGTTCAAGCCCCGACCGGGCAACGACAACGCCGAGGCCATCGAGCGGTTCAAGCGCGAGGGGATTTCCATCTCCCGGCTGTCGCATCCGAACATCATTTCGGTTCTCGATTCGGGGATTTCGGACCAGGGCATCGCCTATCTGGTGATGGAACTGCTCACCGGGACCTCGCTCGCCGAGGATTTGCGGACCGCCGGGGCCACTTCCCTCAAACAGTCCCTCGAACGGATGATCCCGGTGTGCCAGGCGCTCGCCGAAGCACACCGGCTGGGCATCATTCACCGCGACATCAAACCCGACAACATCTTCATCAACCGGACGCCGGAAGGCGAAACGGTCAAGGTCGTGGACTTCGGCATCGCCAAGATGATGGCGTCCGACACGGGCGAGGACCTGAAAAAGCTGACCGCCACCGACAGCCTGATCGGCACGCCGGTCTACATGTCGCCGGAACGGCTGTCGGCGCTCGATTACGACGGACGGGCGGACGTCTACAGCGTGGGGGTCGTGCTGTTCGAACTGCTGGCCGGGCGACCGCCGTTCGAGAAAAGCCTGAGCGGTCTGGTCGGCCTCATGCTCTCCCACCTGAACGACCCGCCGCCGTCGCTGCGCGAACTGAACCCGAACATTCCGCAATCGGTCGAGGACCTCATCAACCGGACGCTCGGGAAAGTTCCCCTCAACCGTCCGACCGCCGCCGAACTGGCCGAACTGCTGGCGGGGATTCTCGCGACCACGCCCGCGGCGGTCAGCGAGCGCCAGTTCCTGCGCCAGAATCCACAGGACGAGATGGTCACCACCCAGGGATCGAGCCTGTCGATCTGACGGCTTCAGGGGACGTGGCAGGTGTTACAGGTGACGATTCTGGCCGCTTTCGGGTTTGAACGACCCATTTCGCGATGACAGGCGATGCACCCGGCCAGCCGGTCGGGATGGGTGGAAGTCTCCGGCCCCATAAAGGCGAACTTCACTTCCACCGCCGGTTTTCCCTTGAAGGTACGCGTTTCACGGGTGCCTTCGAAGGGTGACGGGGCCATCGGCTGATCGGTGTGGCAGTTGGTACACCGCATCACGAACTCGCTCGCTTTCTGATCCTTTACCGACAGCGTCGTCGCGTTGGTGTGGTGACAGACCGCGCAGGTCACCCCGGCGTATCCGGCGTGGGCGGCGTGGTCGAAGGTCACTTTCCCCTTGTCCTGATCATATCCGGCGAATTTCGAGAATTTCGGCTCCGCCTCGGAACTGTCGAACACCAGCGTGCCGGGCAGCGTGACGCCGCCTTCCGGTTGCTGCATGCGCGCCGCCGCCGGGCGCGGGAACGCCGTCACGCACCACGCGCACGCCATGAAAATCAGTACCGTCAGGGCCGGAAGTCGCTGCATATTCGGTTGGAATCCTTTTTCTCCGGAAAGTACGCGGAAATCGGTCGGACGGATTGAACGGGTGAGTCTTCCTTTTTCGCAATTATTCGGGCCGCTCGTCGCCCTGCCCTCAAGGACAGGGCTGTTTTCTCCCAAGCCCCGTGAACGGGACTCCGGAATGGAAAAAACCAGTTTGAGCCTCGTTCACGAGGCTTTTTTTGAATAGCCCTGTCCTTGAGGGCAGGGCGAACGGCGGCTGAACAGTTACCCTTTCTCAACCCGGCGCGGCCCGGAAAAATTCCCGACCGCCTGAACGTCCGAAAAAAGGATAAAAATCCCCCGGTCGGTTTCTCCCGCGAGAAACGCAACCGGGGGATTTGAACTTCGGCATCGGTTTTCACCTGAAACCCGACACCCGACACCCGATACCTTTTTCTCCGGTTTCCACCTGAAACCGGACACCCGATACCCGACACCTAGAAATTGATCCCGAAGTCGATCCGGAAAAACCGCCGGTAGTTGGCGAAGAACGTCCCGAACTGCGGCGCGCCGGTGTTGGCGAAGGTGTTGCGCGGGTTGAAGTGGTTTGTCACGTTGAAAATCGTGACCGTGAACTGGGCCGACTTGATGTCCGGTTTCTTGCCGAAGAGGTTCGGCTTGAGCCATTCCGGAATCTGGAAGGTCTTGGTCACCGCGAGGTCGAGCGAGAAGAAATTCGGGAAACGGACGTTGTCGGCGTTCCGGATGCCGACGAAATTCTGCTGCTGATCGCGCAGTGAATAGGGGAACCCGTTGCGCCACTCGATGATCGGCGCGAAGGTCAGCCCGAGCGGCGCTTCGAAACGACCGCGCGCGAAGAACCGGTTCGGCGTATCGACGTTGGCGTTCGAAAACTGGTCGGGACGAACCACCGGGTCCGGAAAGTCGCCGTAGTAGGAAATGAAGTCGTTCTGCTGACCGCGCGCCTTGCTGCGGGTGTAGGCCACGGTCAGTTCATGGTCGCGCGTGAACTTGATGTCGGCAATCGCGTCGAACGCCTTGTAGGTTGCCTGTCCGCTGTTGGAAAGACTCACCACGCCGCCCGTTCCCGCATTGAACGGGGTGACGAAGAGATCGTTGTAGGTCCGGCTGTCGGTATATCCCAGCCGGATGAGGACCCGATTGGTGATTTTCTGGGCGAATTCGAGCTTGAGGGTGCTGTTGTAGGGCACCCGGAAATCCGCGCCGCTCCGGAGGTTGGTCGGATTGCGGGCGATCTGGTTCGCGAAAACGCGGGGGCCGTCCACCGCCGTCACGCCGTCCGCCGCGAAGGTGGTCACGATCTGGTTCGGCAGGCTGCGGAACGCCAGCGCGTTCAGCAGAATCTTGTCGTAAAACAGTCCGTACCCCGCGCGAAAAACGGTATTTCCGCTTTTGCCCGGCGAATAGGAGAGTCCGATGCGCGGCGCGAGGTTGAGCGTCGTCGCCGCCTGCTGCGTCTCGATGCGCAGGCCGAAATCAAGCTGGAGGTTCGGCAGAATCGTCCACTGGTCCTGGGCGTAACCGGAAACCTCGATGTTGTCGGCGCTCAGGTCGCCGACCCGTCCGTATTCGATGCGCTGCGCGAGGGTACCGTCGGTCCGGCGGATTTCGACCGGGCGGTTGGTGACGGTCCCGCGATTGCGCATGGCGTTCACATCAAAGCCGAACTTGACCTGATGCCGACCGAACGCCTCGATTTTCTGCATCTCGTAGGAACTCTGCATCTGGTACCGCTCGGTCAGCCGGTCCGTCGTTCCGAAGAAGTTCCCGGTCCGCCCGACGGGGGTGATGACCATCGTCGCGGGTCCGTTTCCGAAGATGTCGGTGTCGATGCGCTTGTAGTTGAACTGCGTGTCGATCCGGGCCCCGTTTTCACGGAAAAACCGGTGCGAGACGGCGAATCCGATATCGTCGGCGCGCATGTTCGGCGCGACCGGCTGGGGATTGAAAAAGTCGAGACCGAGAAACCGGGTGTTGCGGCGGGCGAAATTCACCGTGGCCGTCAGGGACTGCTTCGAGGAAATGAGGTAGTCGAACTGTGAAAAACTGCGGAAGGCCCGCTTCCGGATTTCGTTGTTCGGATTCGGCAGTCCGCGCACGGGCGATTTATCCACGATGAACTCAAGTCCCTGCGCGAAAAAGAGTTTGTCCTTGACGAGCGGCCCGGAGAAATTCACGCGCGGCGAAACATTCGCAAACCCGAACAGCTTTCCGCCCCGGAACCGGGGTTCGGGAAACAGGTCGTTGAACCCGAATTCCCACTTCGGACTTCCGCCGCGGGTTTCGATCTTGATGACCCCGGAGGAAAACCGGCTGTATTCGGGAAGATACGGATTGGTGAAAACCTGGGTGCTCTCGACCGCTTCCAGCGGGACGTTGACCACCGGCGTTCCGGTCGCCGGATCGGTCACGAACGCACCGTTCAGAAAGACCGCGGATTGATCCTCGCGACCGCCCTTGATGCTGATGCTGGTGCCGATTCCGGTACGGAGGACGCCGGGGGTCGGCGGGAGGGACAATGCATCCCGACCCTCGACCGGCAGGGTACGGATTTCCTTGGGGGTGAACTTGCCGGCGGGGGTTGATCCCTCCTCGACCAGTGGCTTGTCGACATTCCCCGAAACGTCAATCACATTTTCTTTCGACAACCCGACGGGTTGTTCGGCCTCAATTCCGGCCTCTACCTGGTATTCCAAATCACCCTGTGGCTCAAAACCCTTGGCGGTGACTTTTACGGTGTACTTGCCGGGAATCAGTTCCGAAAACCTCACCTTTCCATCCGCGTCAGCTTTTTTGACGATCGGAGGACTCGGCGGCGTGCCGTTTTTCGTCATCGTGACCACGGCGTCGGCCAGAGGTTTGCCGTCCTCGCCGTTGGTAACGATGACGATCACCACTCCGGTTTGGCCTTGCTGGGCGCGGGCGGCGAGCCCGCCGAACGGGGCGGCGACAAAGGAAACCGCGAGAAAGAGAGCGAGCAGAAAGCGCATAGGGGGTAAAACCTCTTTATTGAACCGGTTCCGCTCCGAGCGCGACGCGAAAAGACTGTCCGAGGGCGCGTCCGGCGGGGCGAAGGTTCTTCAGAAAGCGGGCGGAGTCAAACGGACTCGCGACCAGCGCGGCGATCATTTTCAAGTACCGGACGTTGAAATCCGCGTCAAACGCCGCGTTCATCTCCGGGAGATCGTGGCGGGCGTCATCGCTGACGACCCGCAGGACGGCGGTCCGCAGACCGGCTTCCCGAGCAACCTTGAGGATCGCGTGGCTTTCCATGTCGACCGTCAAGGCTCCGTAAGTATCGTGAAGACGGCCTTTTTCCGCCGTACTGCATATCACGCGGTTGGTCGTGACGCCCAATCCCGTGTGAAAGGTTGTCTTTCGCCCGGCGAAGCGTTCGGTCAGCCGGGTCGTGAAATCGGGGTCGCAATCGATGCGGTCCCCCGCTTCGCCGGCAATTCCGGAACAGAGAACGGTTTCTCCAAACTGGACGCGCGGCGAGAGCGCGCCGCTGATGCCGATAACCAACACGTCGCCGGAAGGATTTCGTTCAAAAACCCATCGGGCGCACCGTTCGGCGTTGGCCGGTCCCATATCGGTCTGAAAGAGCGAAAACGGCGTCTGGCCGACCTGACCGGTGCCGCTTTTGCGGGAATCGCCCGCCGGTTGCCACCTGTCGGCGGCATCCGCGACGGCTCGAAACTCTCCATCCGTCGCGACGAATACGGTCAGGGACCGGGCTACGGATTCGGTTACGGATTTGGACACGACGCTTGTTTCAGGCCTTCCGGCGAAATATAAAGCGGGCATCATACGAGTTTCGGCAACCGTGAAGCAATCACACTCGCTCTTTTCGGATGGGAGGCAACAGTCTCCGCCGACGCCGTCTCGCGAAAGCAACCACATGTCTTACTGGATTTTTCTCGCTGCTCAAATCGTGCTGGGAATCCTCACGCTGGGCGGCATGGCCTACTTCGGCCTCGCAATTTTTTCAACCGCCGCGCTGCTTCGGAGAACTTCCGCGACGAATGCGCGGGTTGCGTTGCCGCCCATGACGCTGCTCAAGCCGCTGCGCGGGGCGGAATCGGACCTGGAAGCCTGTCTGACCAGTTTCTTCACGCAGGAGTATCCGGTTTTCGAACTGCTTTTCGCCGTCAGAACCGCCGACGACCCGGCGGTCGCCGTCGTCAACCGGCTCATCGAACGCTTTCCCGACGTTCCCGCACGCCTGCTGCTGACCGGCCAGCCGCCCTACGCCAACGCCAAGGTTTTCAGCATGGAAACCATGACGAACGCGGCGGCCCACGACATTTTCATCGTGACCGACAGTGACACCTCGGTCGCGCCCGACTACCTCAAAGCGATGGCGGCGGCCTTTTCCGGCGAAAAGGTCGGCGCGGTGACGAATCTCTACCGCGGCGCGGGCGGCGCGGATTTCTGGGCAAAACTTGAAGCGCTCGGCATGTCCACCGAATTCATGGCGGGCGTGGTCGTCGCCGAACGCCTCGAAGGGATGAAGTTCACGCTCGGCCCCTCGATGGCGATCCGGCGGGAGTGCCTTTCCGAAATCGGCGGGTTCGCGGCGATGAAGGATTTTCTGGCCGACGATTTCGTCCTCGGCCACTGGGCCGATCGGGCCGGATGGCGGGTGGTGCTG
>JAAFHI010001030.1 GCA_013298335.1 Actinomycetota bacterium | reverse complement strand
CCCGACATCAAGACCCGGCTCGCGCCCTGTTGCGACGAAACGACCCGGCGAAGAATCCAGCATTCATTTGTACTGGATTCGCTCGCCGGGTTGAGACGAAGCGCGGAACGACTGGGAGGAAACGTTGCGTTCCACACGGCCTCTCCGTGGTTGAATCGCGCAACCCCCTCCGATCTATTCCCGCTTCCGGAATGGCTGGGTGAAAAAGAGGTCGTTCCGCAGATCGAAGCCCCATTCGGAGACCGTTTGAAATCGGCGGTTGGAGGCGCTTTTGAAAACGGGGCGTCAAAGGTGGTCGTCATCGGAAGCGACACGCCGATGCTGCCGGGCGCGTTACTCCAGGCCGCCATTCGGGTACTCGACGACTGCCGCGTCGTGCTTGGTCCGGCGGAGGACGGCGGTTACTACCTTCTGGGGCTGTCCGCGCCGTTCCGCGGACTGGAAACGCTCTTCGAGGGAATTGACTGGGGCAGTGATCGCGTTTTCAGTCAGACCCATGCCCGTTGTCTGGAGGCCGACCTGAAAACCGTTGTATTGCCTAGGTATTTCGACGTGGACCGGTGCGACGATTTGCGGCGACTGGCGCGCGAACTGACGCCCGCGCAACGCGCGAAAACCGAAACCGGAAAGTTGTTCCGTAAACTTGGTCTGCTTGAACCTTCGCCCTGCGACGAATCCGCGCAGCCGGTGGAATAAAACCGTCCGCCAAAGGATTCACCGGGTAGTCAATTCGTTACAATGAAAGGGTTCGTGACGTGTCGCTCCAATACCTGAAGGACGCCGACGCCGTGGGCGACCGCGAGAAACTCATCCGTTACGTTCGCCTGCATTTCGGCGACGGCAACGAGGACGCCGGTCGCCATGAAATCGACAAGGCGTGGATCGAGGCCCTCAAGCCGCTACTCGACGTACCTCCCACCGACCGCGAGTTCATTCTCGCGACCCTCGCCGAAAAGGATCACGCGACGCTCGCGCACCTTTTTTTTCACCTGCACTTTTACTTCGTCCAAAAATCAGGAGAGTGGATCCATGACGGTCGCGTCTGACACGAACGGCGGCGAAATCCGCCAGTTGCGCCCCGGTCTGTGGGAAACCGTCAACGAACGGTATCCCGGCTCGATGATCACCAAGTCCGATTTCGTGCCGCTGGCCACCCTGAGCGTGCCGTTGAATGAAGCGCGGGTAACGTTCGTCAGCACGGCGGGCATTCAGCCGCGCGGAACGATGCCGTTCGATACGGTTCATCCGGTCGGCGACTACTCGTTCCGCCGCGTACCTTCATCCTCGCGACCCGACGACCTTGAAATTCACCAGTTGAAGTATCCGACCTTTGGCGCGGAACGCGACCTCAACGTCATCTTTCCGATCGAACGGCTTCGGGAACTGGTTTCGGAAAAAGTCATCGGCGAACTGACGCCCGATTTCTTTTCCTTCATCGGGTACAACATGGACCCGGAGCGCCTCGAACGAACCCTCGCCGAAGACATCGCCGACGCGGTTTGCGAGCAACGTCCGGACCTCGCGCTGCTGTCGCCTGCCTGACCGATCTGCCATCAGAGCATCGCGCTGGTTCAGCGCGCCATCGAACGCAGAAACATTCCGACGGTCTCAATCTCCGTCGCCCTCGACGTCACCGAACGCATCAAGCCGCCGCGCGCCGTCTTCCTGCCCTTTATGATGGGGCATCACTTCGGCGTGCCGTTCCATCGCGAACTTCAGCGGCGGATCATCCTTGAGGCGCTGTCGTTCATTTCCTCGGCGACCGAAAGCGGCGCCGTTTTGAAAATCCCGATCACCTGGGCGCAGGCCCGTAATCAGGCAAAGGCACTGGGGCTCACTGAAGAACAAAACCGGTAATCAGTGGCCCCTGGCCGGTTACGTGCGACGCAGGCGGATGTCGATTTCCCAATCCACGTATTCCCATTCGGGGGATCGGCGAAGTTCTTCGAGCATCCGGTCGAAGGCGGTTTCGTGTTCCGGGGCGAATTCGAACCAGGTCAGAAAATCGAAAGGCTCACGCTCCGAAAGATCCCGACAGTGATGCAGCCTGCGGGCGACCGCCGGCAGGTAGTTCATCCCGATGCCGATGTGGCGCGATTGTTCCTCGAAGACGGCGCGGCGCTCGTCCTGCGTGAGCGCCCAC
>JAAFHI010000933.1 GCA_013298335.1 Actinomycetota bacterium | reverse complement strand
TTCGTCGGTCGGGCGGTGGATGATCGTGACGAAGGTGGGCGGGTGTTTTTTGAGTCGGTCGAGTGTTACGGCTTCACCACCGAACGTCGTGAGATCGTAGGGAATGTAGGCAAGGTAGGGAACCGGCGTCGCGCGGCGAAGCCAGTAGTTCAGCAAAATTCCCCCCGGGAAAACGGTCAGAGTGTCGTTCGGGCCCATGCGGGCTTTCATGTCAGCGTGCGCCAGCGCCAGCCCGTATCCGCGTGAGTCGAGTTCGGGGGGAAAGGTCAGGATGGCGTCGCCGCCCGTCCCAACCACGTAGTTCTTGGCTTCCAGAAATGATTTCGACGATTCCAGGTATTTGATCGTCGTGACCGCGATCAGCCCGATCCAGACCGCCCGGAAAATGTCGTCGTGAAGTCGGCGGTCTTTCAGAAGGGGCGGAATCCAGCAGATCAGAAGCGCGACGCTCAACAGAGCCGCAGGCATGGCGTGTAGGGCGTGAGGTCGTTCCAGTTGCCGAGGCCGATGTATTGGGAAAACGCGAACAGGCAGATGAAGACCAGCGTGGCGCCGACCGCCGCGGTCCGATCGGCGGTCAGCCGGAAGAACCGGTAGCAGACCCCCGCAATCGCCGCCGCGACGAGCAGATTGAACGTCATCAACGTCGTCAGGGACGTTCCGAAGAGACGAAAGAGGAATCCGTTCAGGTATTGCGACAGCGGTCCATGTTTCCAGGCCAGATCGACATACAGGTCCTTGCCTTCCGAGATTTGCCACGGAAGATAGAGCTGCATTCCGAAATCCACGAACAGATCAGGTGTTTTCCGCCATGCGAATGCGCTCAGCAGAACGAAGCAGGCGCTGATGAGAAGCACGTCCAGTTGCGTGTTTTGCCGTTCGTCGAGTTTGCCGGTGGCTTCGGACGCTTCGTCGGACATGGTCACGAATTCAGGTGGAGGCCGAATGTTCAAACTGCCCGGAATGAACGCCGAGGCGACATTCCGGGCAGGAGAGCGCGAAGGGGTGGTTTACTTCTTGACCTTCGAGGCGCGCGTGGCGGTCGGCGGCTGGAACGCGATCTGGTAGAACGCGCCCGCGCCGGGGTAGACCGCCGAGAGGCCGAGTTCTTCCTCGATGCGGAGCAGCCGGTTGTATTTCGCCATGCGGTCGCTGCGGCTGGCCGAACCGGTCTTGATCTGGCCCGCGTTGAGCCCGACGGCGAGGTCGGCGATAAACGAATCCTCGGTTTCGCCCGAACGGTGCGAGATGATCGCCGTGTAGCCGCGCGTCCGCGCGAGTTCGACCGTGTCCATCGTTTCCGAAAGCGTGCCGATCTGGTTGACCTTCACCAGAATCGAGTTCGCGACCTTCTGCTCGATGCCTTTCTTCAGGTAGGTCACGTTGGTCACGAACAGATCGTCGCCGACGAGCTGCACCTTGTCGCCGATGGCCTGCGTGAGCAGCGACCAGCCGTTCCAGTCGTTTTCGGCCATGCCGTCCTCGATGGAGACGATGGGGTACTGCCGCGTCCAGTTTGCCCAGTATTCGGCCATCTGTTCCGAGGTGAGCTTCGATCCGTCGGATTTCTTGAAAACGTAGGACCCGTTCTGGAAGAACTCGCTCGACGCCGGATCGAGCGCGACCGCGATCTGCGAACCCGGCTTGTAGCCCGCCTGCGTGATCGCTTCGAGCACCGATTCGATGGCTTCGTCGTTCGACTTGAGGTTCGGCGCGAAGCCGCCCTCATCGCCGACCGCCGTCGAATAGCCCTTCTTGTGGAGCACGGCCTTCAGCGTGTGAAACACTTCCGCGCCCCAGCGCAGGGCTTCCGCGAAGGTCGCCGCGCCGACCGGCACGATCATGAATTCCTGAAAGTCGATGTTGTTGTCGGCGTGCGCGCCGCCGTTGATGATGTTCATCATCGGCACGGGCAGCGTGCGCGCATGCGTGCCGCCAAGGTAGCGGTAGAGCGGCTGGCCGAGGGCCTGCGCGGCGGCGCGCGCGTTGGCGAGCGAGACGGCGAGCATGGCGTTCGCGCCGAGCTTGCGCTTGTTGGGCGTGCCGTCGAGCGTGAGCATTTCGCGGTCGACGCCCGTCTGGTCAAACGGACTCTGGCCGACGAGCCGCTTGGCGATGGTGGTGTTGACGTTGGTGACGGCCTTCTGGACGCCCTTGCCCAGATAGCGCCGCTTGTCGCCGTCGCGCAGTTCGAGGGCCTCGTTTTCACCCGTCGATGCGCCGGACGGCACCGCCGCCGTGCCGATGATTCCGTTGCTGAGAACGACATCCGCCTCGACGGTCGGATTGCCGCGTGAATCGAGAATTTCGCGAGCGTGTACGCGCTCGATGACGACTGCCATGATGGTCTCCTTGGGAGTTGGGAAAGTGGTCA
>JAAFHI010000561.1 GCA_013298335.1 Actinomycetota bacterium | reverse complement strand
GCGCCAATGGGCGGGGCGGAACGAACGGGGCATAGGGCGGCGGTACCGCGGCAACCGGTCGGGATGGCTGAAAAACGTCGCGCAACTCCGGAAGGCTGTGGGCCGCAACCGGCGGGGCGGCTCCCTTCGAGATCAGGTTGCCCGGAGAAATCCGATTTTCCAGCACCCACTGCCGCAACGCCTTGAGGTCCGCGGGGTAGGCGGTCCCATCAATAATGACCGTGTAGAGGTCGTCAGCCGGAGTCATGCCGTACCTGCAATGAATTTGGTGTCGGGAAGGTATCCCTGTCGCCAAAAATAACAGACGGCTGAGTTTTTGAGGAGAAAATTGTTTGTTCCGGCTGGATTTGAGCGAGCAAAGGTAGGGTCAATACTCGCGCCGCGAACGCTTGCGCCGCTTTTGCGGGTCTTCGAATTCGCGATAGTCGGCAAAGCCGATGTCGGCCAGCACCAGCGCCGACATGGCGATGCGGTTCGTGTAGCTCTCGAACTTGAAGTCCTCGCGAATCTCGCGGTCGGTAAGGAGAAAACGCGAGATTTTCTCGGCCACGAAAAACGGGTCCTCGCCTTCCCCGTCAGGCACATCGGCTTTGAGAATCGTCGCGCGGACTTCGGGACTTTGAAGCCACTTCTCGGATTTCTTCCATTCCCAGGCGGCAGCTTTTAATTCCTTGGCGTACGACTTCACCACCATTTTCCGCCCCTCGCTGAAAAGAAAAGAGTAGAACGCCTGTGCAAGAAGACACCAGATCAGGGCCACCGGATAGAGAACGATTTGCCTGAGGGTCCGGGGTCGTTTCGGCCAGTAATTCCGATGCACCACGGCCGTCATCGACAGGTTCCAGCGTTCCTCGAAATTGGTTCTGAGAAAAACCAGTTTCCTGACCCTTGACAGGACGTCAATATGCTCGGATTCAAGCTGATACCGCTCGTAATTCATTTCACTCATCATTCGCCCCCCATCATTAAAGGATCGAAACCGCCGGTTTTCTCCCAAACTGACAACGACAGGGTAACTTTCCAGGTTTCTCAAATGAAGGGAGAAAACATGCGGACAGGATGTCCGCGCTCCAATTCGCGCTCCAACAGACCGGTAGCCGACCGCGCGGTTTTGGGCTATGCTTGGGCCATTCCTCAGCCAAAACCCAAAGAAACGACCGCGCGACGGCCCGGACGACGCGCCTGCGGCCCTGAATGTTCCAGAACTACGACCTCGGCGGTTTCTACGACGAAATGTTCGATGCCACGGGCGAACCGCGTCCGGGGACGTCGCTCCTCATTCAAAAACTCGATTCCCTGCCGAAAGGCGAACTTCGGCGGCGGCAGATGGCGGCGGAACAGTCGCTGTTGCAGCTCGGCATCACGTTCAACGTGTATGGCAGCAACGCGGGGGTCGAGAAAATCTTTCCCTTCGACATCCTGCCCCGCATCATCGCCGCCGCCGAGTGGGAGAAAATGCGGGTCGGCCTCGAACAGCGCATCCGGGCGCTGAATCTCTTCATCGCCGACATCTATCACGAGCAGGCGATTCTCAAGGACGACGTGATCCCGCGCGACATCATCGAGTCCTGCGAGGGCTACCTGCCGCAGTGCCGCGACCTCTCGCCGCCGCGCGGGGTGTGGTGCCACATCACGGGAACCGATCTGGTACGCGACCGCGACGGCCAGTTCTACGTACTGGAAGACAACCTGCGCTGCCCGTCGGGGGTTTCCTACGTGCTGGGCAACCGCTCGGTCATGAAGCACACCTTCCCGCAGGTGTTCGAGGAATCGCAGGTCCAGCCGGTCAATACCTATCCGAGCAAACTGCTCGAAACGCTCCAGCGGCTCGCCCCCGAAAACGTCGCCTCGCCGACGGTGGTGGTGCTGACGCCCGGCGTCTACAACTCGGCCTATTTCGAGCATTCGTTTCTCGCGCAGCAGATGGGCGTGGAACTCGTCGAGGGCCGCGACCTCATCGTGGACGGCGGTTTCGTGAAGATGCGGACCACGCGCGGACTCAAGCAGGTGGACGTCATCTACCGCCGCATCGACGACGTGTTTCTCGATCCGAAAGTCTTTCGCCCCGACTCGATGCTCGGCGTGCCGGGCCTGATGGACGTCTATCGCGCGGGTCGGGTCGCGCTCGCCAACGCGCCGGGCACGGGCGTGGCCGACGACAAGGTGATCTATGCCTACGCGCCGAAAATCATCCGCTACTACCTCGGCGAGGAGCCGCTGATTCCGAACGTCCCAACCTATCTGTGCTGGCGTGACGAGGACCGCGAATACGTGCTCGACAACCTCGAAAAGCTGGTCGTGAAGACGGCGGGCGGTTCGGGCGGCTACGGCATGCTCGTCGGTCCGGCCTCGACCAAAGCCGAGCAGGACGAATTCGCGAAGAAAATCGTCGCCGAGCCGCGCAACTACATCGCGCAACCGACGCTCGCCCTGTCGCGCGTCCCCACGCTCACGGAAACCGGCATCGCGGGACGCCACGTCGATCTCCGCCCCTACATTCTCTACGGCGAGGACATTTTCGTCCTGCCTGGCGGCCTGACCCGCGTCGCGCTCAAGCCCGGCTCGCTCGTCGTGAATTCATCGCAGGGCGGAGGCAGCAAGGATACGTGGGTGCTTGCGGAATAATTGAGAGTTGAGAATTGAGAATTGAGAATTTTTGTGGGTACTCGGGAAAACGTCATCGAAGAAAAGAGCTTCAACTTCGCCGTACGAGCCGTGAAATGTCACCGGGTACTGACCAAACGGACTGATTCCAGCGTGATTGCAAAACAATTCATTCGGTCCGCGACTTCAATTGGAGCCAATGTTTCCGAAGCGCGCGATGCCCAAAGCCGGGCTGATTCATCTCGAAAATCTCAATCGCCCTGAAGGAAGCACGAGAGTCCCATTACTGGATACGCCTGATGACGGCAACCGAAATTCTATCCGAAAAAGAAGCCGGAAGTCTGATGGCCGACTGTGAGGAACTGCTCCGTCTCCTGACTTCACTTGTCAAAACTTCCCGGAACTCCCAATCAACCAAAAGCAATGATTCCTAACTCTCAATTCTCAACTCTCAATTCTCAATTATGCTAAGCAGAGTCGCCGATTCGGTTTTCTGGATGAGTCGCTATATCGAAAGAGCGGAGAACCTCGCGCGCTTTCTCGATGTGACCATGACGCTCACGCTCGACCTGCCGTCGGACAGCGTCGAACCGTGGGAACAACTGCTTGAAATCACGGATGCCGTCGAGGAGTTCAGGGCGCTCTATGGCGAGCCCGACCAGGAAAAGGTCATCCGGTTTCTGACGCTGGACGAACTGAATCCGGGCTCGATTCTTTCGTCCGTGAGCCTTGCGCGCGAAAACGCCCGCTGTGTACGCGAGACGATTTCCTCGGAAATGTGGGAGCAGGTCAACACGATCTATCTTGATGTCCACGCGGCGGTGTCGCGTGACCAGATCGACCCGATGCCCCACGCCTTCTTTTCGCGGGTGAAGTTCGCGAGCCATCAGTTCATCGGCGTCACCGATTCGACCATGGCCCACGGCGAGGCGTGGCACTTCAACCGCCTCGGACGCCTGCTCGAACGCGCCGAGAAAACGTCGCGGCTGCTCGACGTGAAATATCTGACGAAGGTGGATTCCGCCCCGACCGCGAATCCGATGGACGACCTTCAGTGGTCGGCGCTGCTCAAGGCGGCGAGCGCCCACGAGATGTACC
>JAAFHI010000092.1 GCA_013298335.1 Actinomycetota bacterium | reverse complement strand
GTTCATAATAGTGAATTTCCAGATCAGGCAGGAATTCGCGCTCCATTCCGGATTCGGCAGGAATTCTCTGATCGAGTAGACGCTGCGGGGAGATATTTCTTTGTGCCGCCTCGAAATAGAGTTGAAGGATACGTGCAACCGCCCTGGAATTGGCCTGCCCCCCGGCAATAAAGCCCTGTCCCGATCTCCACTTCAACACCAGGGCTCCGGGCTGACTCTTTTGTCCTGGATCTTCAATGCCTTCAATTTCATCCCACCGAAAAAATCGCGTTGAAAACCAGCCCGGGAAAAGGATTCCGATCGGGGTCAGGGTCAGCGAGGCTGCGCGGTAGAGTCCGCGAGTGACACCGAAACCAATCGCCAGCAGGATGCATTGGATGACAATGGCCGTAACAGGTCGTGAAGGGAAGAAAAGGCGCCCCTCGTCGTCCAAGACTTCAAAGACCATCAGAATGAAGAACGCCTGGAACGTTCCCCAACCCATAATGAACCCCCAAACAACCGCCGGATTCATTCGAAATCGAATGGCGTGAATGTCCTGGCTCCTTTTTTCCATCGCCGCCTCCCGGTCCTTCAATGATGACTGTCCGCTTGTGGGACGTCGCGTTCCCAAAAGCGAACAAAAAAGCCGCAAATTCACCCGAAAGGGTCGAAACAGGGGGCTTTTTACTGTGGCACGCGAATTGATTCAACCACATCGAATACCCCCGAATCACGTACCGAACGGAACTGGATACCTCTCTTCATGGAAGCACTCCTCCGCGACCTTCAGCACAGCACGCGATCACTTTTCAGAAAGCCCGGTTTCGTCATCGTGGCGGCCCTCACTTTGGCACTCGGCATCGGCGCGAACACGGCCGTCTTCACGGTCATCAATGCGGTCCTGTTCCGTCCGCTGCCGATTCCAAAGGAAGACCGGCTGCTCGTGGTTCGCGAGTTCAATACGGAAAAGGCCGACGACGGACGCGGCGTGTCCTACCCGAATTTCAACGACTGGCGCGCCAACTGTCCGTCGTTCGAATCCATGAGCATCGTCGGCGACACCAACGGAACGTGGCAGAACGGCGGCGAGCCGGTGCGAGTGCGCGGGGCCATCGTCTCCACCGAGTTCTTCAAGACGCTCGGCGTGTCTCCGAAACTGGGACGCGCGTTCGAACCGTCGGAGGAAGCCTTCACCGGCGGATTCGAGCGGAAAGAAGGATCGTCCGCGCCGGAAATCATCCTGCCGGTCATGCTCACCGATTCGGGCTGGCGCAAACTGACCGGCGGCGATCCGGCGGTCGTCGGGAAGACGTTCCTTCTGGATGGCTCGAAAGTTCAGATCGTCGGTGTGACGCCACCAAACCTGTTTCCCGTCAAGGATGAACCCATCGAATTCTGGACGACCGTTGCCGCCAACGGTTCATCGGCCCAGGAGGGTTCGGCCAACGCCAGCCGCGGATACCGGCCCTACGCTGGCGTCATCGCGCGGCTGCGTCCGGGCGTCAGCCCTGAACAGGGACTTTCCGAAGTTCAACGGATTCAGGCCGGGCTGACCGAACGCTATCCCAAGGCCAACGCAAAGATGGGCGTGACGGCGCAGCCCCTGCGCGAACTGCTCGTCGGCGACGCGAGCAAAATGCTCTGGCTCACGCTTGGTATCGTGTTTGCGGTTCTGCTGATTGCCTGCGTCAACGTGGCGAATCTTTTACTGGCGCGAGCGGCTTCGAAGCAGCGTGAAATCGCGGTCCGCAGCGCGCTCGGCGCAAGCCGTTTCCAGATTGTGCGGCAACTGATTACGGAAAGCCTGATTCTGGCGGGCATTGGCGGCGTAGCCGGATTCGGCCTGTCGTTCCTGTTCATTTCCGGCATTCTCGAACTTCTCCCGGCCAGCATTCCGCGCCTCGCGGCACTCACGCCTGACTGGCGCGTTCTCCTCTTCACCTTCGCTTCGGTCACGCTCGCCGGTCTCGCGAGCGGTCTCTTCCCCGCCCTGTCGCTGCGGCGCGGAAATCTCGCCGACGGCATCAAGGAAGACTCGCGCTCATCGGTCGGCGGCCCGGCGGGAAGCCGTCTGCGCGGCGCGCTGGTGGTTTCGGAAATCGCCATCGCCCTGATGCTGCTGACCGGCGCGGGCCTTCTCATCAACAGCCTCATCCGGTTGCAGAACGTGAATCCGGGGTTCGCGACCGAGCGCATCCTGACGGTCCAGATGGCGATTTCGGGCGGCCAGTACTACGAAGACGGCATGGGGCCGCACCGCATCTCGGCCTTTCTCGATTCGCTCACGGAACGGGTCCGGGCGCTCCCCGGCGTGACAGCCGTGTCGTACGCCCAGAGCGTTCCGCTGACCGGTGTCGAAAACAACACGCAGTTCGACATCATCGAACGCCCGACCGCGAAGGAAAACAAACCCGCCGCGCAGTTGCGGTTCATCGGGACCGGCTACTTCGCGACGCTCAACATCCCGGTTCGCGCGGGCCGCGATTTCAACGAACGCGACAACGCGTCCGCGCCGCGCGTCGCGCTCGTCAACGAGGCGTTCGTCCGGCGGCATTTCAGCGGTGAAAATCCGATCGGGAAAAAATTGAAGATGGGCTGGGGCGGCGAGGAGCCGAAGGAGATCGTCGGCGTGGTCGGCGACGTCCGCCACCGCTCGCTGAGCGACGAGGCGCGCCCCGAAATGTACGTCCCGCAGGCGCAGTTCGGAAACGCGGGCATCACGCTGCTTGTCAAAAGCACGGTCGAGCCGGAAAGCCTCGTGGCGGGCGTCAAACGCGAGGTCCGCGCGCTCGACCCCAACCTTCCGCTGACCGATATCAAAACCCTCGCCGACTATCGCGGCGAAGCCCTCGCATTTCCGCGCTTCGTCACCTTTGTCCTGACCGGTTTCGCCATGCTGGCGCTGGTGCTGACGGCCATCGGGCTGTATGGCGTGGTGAGCTACGGCATCGCCCAGCGGACGCGCGAAATCGGCATCCGCATGGCGCTCGGCGCGACCACCGCCGACATTCTCAACCGTTTTCTGGCGCAGGGTTTGAAGCTGGCCGTCATCGGCGTCGGCGCGGGCCTCGTCGGCGCGGTATTTCTGACCCGTTTTCTGGAAAGCCAGCTCTTTGAAGTCAAGGCCACCGACCCGCTGACCTTCGCGCTGGTGGCGCTCTTTCTGGTGCTGACCTCGCTCGTCGCCTGCTGGGTTCCGGCCCGCCGCGCGTCAAGCGCCGATCCGATGGACGCGCTGCGACACGAATAAGTCTTGGGAGTCTTGGGAGTCTTGGGAGTCTTGGGGGTCTTGGGGGTCGAAAACAAAAACTGGTCTTTGACTCCCAAGACTCCCCAGACCCACAAGACTCCCAAGACTCCCAGACTCCCTCAAGAGGTTACACATGGATTCGCTCATTCAGGACATTCGATTCGCGCTTCGGGGATTTCGGCGGAACCCCGGATTCACCGCGGTTGCGATTCTCATGCTGGCGGTCGGGATCGGCGCAAACGGCACGGTATTCAGTTGGGTCAACCGACTCATTCTCAATCCGATTCCGGGCGTTCCCGATTCTGGGCGACTCGCCCTGCTTCGGCAAAACGGCGACCGGCCCTTGTCCTATCCCGATTTCAAAAGCATCCGGGATGAAGGGAAATCGCTGGACGGCGTGGCGGTCTTCGATATGCGGACCATGAGCATCGGGAACGAAAGCCGGATGCAACGCGCCTTCGGAGCGGTCGTTTCGGGGAATTACTTCGAGGTCCTCGGCGCGAAACCGCTCCTCGGACGAACGTTCCTGCCCGAAGAGGATCGCACCCCCGACACGCACCCGGTCGTCGTCCTGAGCCATGAGTTGTGGCAGCGTCAGTTCGGCGGTGACGCGAACCTCATCGGACGCACGGTATTCCTCAACAAGTCACCTTTCACCGTCATCGGCATCATGCGCCCCGAGTTCACCGGGAGTTTTCCCGGAATCGCCTGCGATGCCTGGGCTCCCATCATGATGCTGAACAAACTCGGCAACGGGACCACGGCCCTGGAAGATCGGGGCGATCACTGGCTGACCGGAATTGCCCGGCTCAAATCGGGTACCACACTCCGACAGACCAACACGGAACTTGAAGTCCTTTCAAAAAATCTCGGACGGGAATTTCCCCAGACCAATCGCGATGTCGGATTCGATGTTCAGCCGATGTCGCAATTCGGCGCCGGACAAATTCTCAGTCCTGCACTTTCCGCAATGATGGCCGTGACCGGCATCCTGCTCGTCATCGTCTCGGCCAACCTCGGTAATCTTTTGCTGGCGCGGGCCAGCGGACGGCGAAAGGAAATCGCGGTCCGGCTGGCGCTGGGTGCGGCCCGCGGACGGATTGTCCGGCAACTCTTCACCGAAAGCCTGCTGCTCTCGGTCGCGGGCGGAATCGCGGGTATCGGCGTTTCGCTCTGGACGGCCAATCTCATCGGAACGTTCGTCCCGCCAACCGGATTCAATATCGTCGACTTCACGCCCGACGCGCGGGTCATGGCCTTTACCTTTTCTTTGGCCCTGACCACGACGCTGCTTTTCGGGCTCGCCCCGGCTTTTCTCGCATCGCGTTCCGACGTCTCGGCGGCCATGAAAAGCGAAACCGGCGGGTCAGGCGGAACCAGAACCCAAAACGTTCTCGCCATTGCCCAGGTCGCGCTCTCGCTGATCCTGCTGGTGTGCGCCGGCCTCTTTCTGCGGAGCCTCCAACGGGCCAACGACATCAATCTCGGCTTCAACCAGAGAAACGTCATGCTCGCCTCGGTTGACCTTTTCATTTCCGGATATCAACCCGAATCAGGACTGGACTGGCAACGCCGGACGCTCGAAACCCTCGGATCGCTTCCAGCCGTGAAATCGGTCAGCCTGATCCGGAAAGTGCCGCTCAGTCTGGACGGCACGCTGGCGACCGGCATCACGGCTGATCCCGCCGGTTCTTCCCAAAAACCGGAAGGCTGGGCGTATTTCAACATCGTGGCCCCGAAGTATTTCGCGACGGTGGACATGCCGCTGGTCGCCGGACGCGATTTCACCGATCGCGACGATGCGCGCGCGACGCGCGTGGCAGTCGTCAACCGGACGCTCGCCGAGCGCCATTGGCCGAATGGAAACGCGGTCGGGAAGCGGCTCCGCTTCAGCGATCAATGGCTCACGGTGATCGGGGTCGTCGAAGACTTCAAACACGAGAGCATTACGGAAAAGTCTCCGCCCTACCTGTTCCTGCCAACGTTTCAGAATTACTCACCCGAAATGACCGTCGTGATTCGGACGACCGGCGATCCGGCAGCCGCCTGGCCCGCCATCCAGCCGGCCCTGCAACGCATCGACCCGAGCCTGCCGATTTTCGCGATCCGGACCATGGCGTCCGCAACGACGCTGTCGCTTTTACCCCAACGTATCGGCGCGACGCTGATCGGCATCTTCGGGACGCTCGCCATGCTGCTCGCGGGCATCGGGTTGTATGGATTGCTGGCCTATCGGGTCAGCCGCCAGAGCCGCGAACTGTCCATCCGCATGGCGCTCGGTGCCCGCGCCACCGACATCACGACCATTGTTTTGAAAAAAGGGATGACCCTGACCGTCATCGGCACGGGAATCGGGTTAATCGCCGCGCTGGGACTGGCGCGCCTATTGAGAAGTCTGCTTAACGACGTGAGTCCGAACGACCCGACGACGTTCGTCGCGGTTATCGGTTTATTGATGCTGGTGACCGTGATTGCCTGCTGGATTCCGGCCCGCCGCGCCGCGAAAACCGACCCGATGGACGCGCTTCGCCATGAATAAAACAAAGTACCCAATCCTTTTTTCTTCGCGCAAAGGAGCCTGCCAATGAAACCCCACCGCATCGCCGCCACATCGGCGGTCCTGTTCGCCGCAACGCTTTTCACCCAGCCGGTCCCGCAACCGGTTTCGGCACAAACGCGCGTGACGAGCAGCACGTCGCGGTCCCAGAAGGATGGCCAAACATCCTGGCTGTTCGTCAACGACGACCTCCTGCTTGAAATCAAGGGAGAGGCCACGTTCTCGGACGACTACACGGCCATCGAAACCCTTTCACCGGACGGACGCGTCCGCATCCGGGCGGGCAAGGGGTCGGAGCAACGGCTGCTTGTCGTTACCCACGACGGCGCGGGCGGTTTGAAATATGACTACTCGGTGGGAGGGAAACCGCGCCCCTTCGATGGCGAGGCCAGGGCCTGGATGACGGCGTTCGTGGACCGCGCGGCACGGGACAGCGGCCTGGACAGCAAGCGCCGCGTGGCCCGCCTGCTGAAACAGGGCGGTCCGGAAGCGGTCCTGAAAGAAATCGAGGTCATCGGAAACGATTTCGCGAAACGGTTGTACTTCGAAAACCTTCTCGATCAGACGCAATTGAAAGGGGACGTTCTGGCGCGGGCAATCCGGCTCGCGATGCGTGAAATCGGGTCGGACTTCGAAAAGCGTCAGGCCCTTTCACGCCTGGCCGAACAGCCCGACCTCACCGGCGAACGGCTGTCACTGCTCATCGAAGCCACCGCCACCATCGGCTCCGACTTTGAAAAAACGAAACTGCTGACGCTGATCCTTGACCGGACGACGGTTGAGGCGACCCAGATGGCGGCGGTTCTCAAAGCCGCGAGAAAGCTCAGCTCGGATTTCGAAAAAACCAATCTGCTGATGAGGGCCATCGAGATCGGCGGGCCCAATGCCGCGAACGCTCCCGATTTCTTCCCGTCCGTCGAGGCGATCAGTTCGGATTTCGAGAAGGGACGCCTGCTGAACCACGTCACTCAACGACTTCCGCGGGAAACCGCCGTTCTGACGAAAGTGGTGAAGGCCGCCACAGGCATAAGTTCCGATTTCGAAAAAGCCAATGTGCTGCGTGGCGTGGCCGCTCTCCGGCACACCGACCCGGCCCTGGTCGAAGCGCTTCGGAAAGCGATCAACACCGTTACCTCGGACTACGAACGGGAACGCATCCAGTCAGGAAGCCTGGGGAGTCGTGAGGGTCTTGGAAGTCTTGGGAGTCTTGGGAGTCCGGGAGTCAAAGACTGATTTTGTTTTCGACTCTCAAGACCCACCAGACTCCCGAGACTCCCAAGACTTCCCCAAGAGGTGAAACATGGATTCCATCCTCCAGTCAGTGCGATTTGCCTTCCGCTCGTTTCTGCGGAAGCCGGGATTCACGCTCGTCGTGGTGCTGACGCTCGGCATCGGCATCGGCGCCTGCACGACGATTTTCAGCGTCGTCAACGCCGTCCTGCTGCGTCCGCTGCCCTATCCCGCGCCGGAGCGGGTCGTGGCGGTCCGCAACGCCATGCCCTCGATCGGATTCCCGGATTCGGATGTTTCGGAAGGGCAGTTCAAAACGCTGCACGATGAACGCGGGGCCTTTGAATACTCCGCCGCCTGGGCGTGGGGGAACGCGGTGCTGCGCGGCGTCGGCGATCCGGAACGCATCAAGGCGACCGGCGTTTCGGCGGATTTCTTCAAGGTGCTGGGCGTAACGCCAGCGCTTGGCCGCGACTTCGCGAGTGATGAGGAAGGGCCCGGAAAAAACCGCGTGGCGCTGCTTTCCCATGCCTTCTGGCAACGGAAATTCGGCGGGGACCGCAGCGTCGTCGGGCGGTCCATCACGTTGGACAACCAGTCGTACGCCGTGATCGGTGTTCTCCCCGAGGGCTTCAAATCGCCGGATGAACTTCAGTTTGAGAACCCGATCGACCTCTGGCGCGGGCTCGACTGGAATCCGTCGGTGCCGCAGCGCGGAAGCAACAGCCTGGGCGTCATCGGACGACTTCGAAACGACGCAACCATCGAGTCGGCGCAGGCTCAGACATCGCGGGTCCTCTCCCAGGAAGTGAAGAACTTCCCGGATTTCTACCCGCCCGACATCACCTGCAACGTGGTCAGCCTCGAACGCCGGACGATTGGCGATGTCCGCCAGTCGCTGTTCATCCTGATGGCCGCGGTGGGAGCGGTGCTGCTCATCGCCTGCGCCAACGTCGCCAATCTGCTGCTCGTGAAGGTCGAGGAACGTCACCGTGAACTGGCCCTCCGCGTGGCGCTCGGCGCGGGCCGCAAACAGCTTGTCGGGATGGTGCTGACCGAAAGCGTTTTACTGGCGATGGCGGGCGGCGGCATCGGCCTCCTGCTGACGAAGCTGGGAATCGGCCTGCTGCTGGCGGTCAGTCCGGACAATATTCCGCGACTCTCGGAAACGACCCTCGATTTCCGCATGGCCGGGTTTGCCCTGCTGGTTTCGCTGCTCACGGCCATCGTGTTCGGCCTCGTGCCCGCACTGCATTCCGCGAGCGCCGAGCCGCAGGAATCGCTCAAGGAAAGCGGACGCGGTCAGAGCGGCACGAACCGGGGCGGGCGCTTCCGCAAAGGACTGATCGCCTTCGAAATGGCGCTGGCGGTGGTGCTGCTGACCTCGGCGGGACTGCTCGTCCGGAGCTTTCAGGAAATCCGAAACGTCGAAACCGGCTTTCGGACCGACCACCTGCTCACGATGCGACTCACACCGCCGTCCGAGGGATACAGGGATGGTCGCCAGGTGGCCGCGTTCTACAACCGGGTGACGGAGCAACTCCGTACACTGCCCGGCGTGACGGCCACCGGGGCCAGCGACCTCACTCCGCTCGATGGAACGCTGAACAACACCGTGGTCGAAATCGAGGGCCGTCCCTTCGACATGAACCAGATTGCCGGAATGAACGTGGCCTTCCGGACTGCAAGTGAAGGCTACTTTGAGT
>JAAFHI010001037.1 GCA_013298335.1 Actinomycetota bacterium | reverse complement strand
CACATCGTCCGCAACACGGCCTACCAGTACGGAAAAGCGGCCACCTTCATGCCGAAGCCGATGTATGGCGACAACGGTTCGGGAATGCACTGCCACCAGTCGCTCTGGAAGGACGGGAAACCGCTCTTCGCGGGTGACAAATACGCCGGTCTGTCGGAAATGGCGCTGCACTACATCGGCGGGCTGCTCAGGCATGCTCCGGCGATCGTGGCGCTTGCCGCGCCGACCACCAACAGCTACAAGCGGCTCGTGCCGGGCTTCGAAGCACCGAACAAGCTGGCCTACTCGGCCCGCAACCGTTCCGCCGCGATCCGGATTCCGATGTTCTCATCGAATCCGAAACTCAAGCGCCTCGAATTCCGTCCGCCGGACCCGAGCTGCAACCCGTATCTCGCCTTCGCCGCCATGACGATGGCCGGGCTGGACGGCATCCAGAACAAGATCGATCCGGGAGACCCGCTCGACAAGGACATCTACGACTTGCCGGCGGAAGAACAGGTCAAGGTTCAGAACCTGCCGGGTTCGCTCGATGAAGCCCTCACCGCGCTCGAAAAGGACCACCAGTTCCTGCTCAAGGGCGACGTCTTCACCGAAGCGCTCGTCGAACGCCACATCGAGTACAAGCGGAAGAAGGAAATTGACGTCCTTCGCCTCCGTCCACACCCGATGGAATTCCAGATGTACTTCGACGTCTAGTCGGGGTCGCATCCCAAACGAAACGGGGCGAGGGGACGCACAGTCCGCTCGCCCTTTTTCATGGCCGATGAAGCAGGTCCGAAGCCTTCCCTCACCCCGGATTCAACCCCGTCCACCACGCCCTCGGCCCCGTCGGACAATCACCAGACGCAACGAGCACCGAATGTAAACCCTTTTGTGACATCATTTGAGAGATACTGTCTCCATTTTCATCTTTTTGGCACGGAAATTGATTGTACCGGGTCGCCCGGTCTCGCCGGTCACATTTCAAACGAAAGCCAAAGGATGACGACCATGGAAAAAAATACCAAACCCCAGATTGAAATGTTCCTGAGGGTACTGCGGTTCGGCACCGCGAACAGTTCCGATTTCCCCGCCGACGCATTTGCCGGACGCCTCTTCAGGCAGATGAGCACGGTCTACTTCGAATCGCTGCTCGCCGCCGGGGGGCAGGTCGGACGCAATCCCCGCGCAACCACGGCACGCAAGGAAAAAGCCCGGATCACCCTCCGGAAAAACCTGATGGCGATTTCCCGCACGGCCCAATCCGTTGATTTCAGAAAACCGGAAATGTCGGTCACTTTCAGCCCTCCGAAAAAGGAAACCGATCAGGACCTTCTGGCGGCGGCGCGTGCTTTTGCCCAGAACGCCGAGCCGTTTCAAGAAGAATTCGTCCATCAGGGACTGCCGCCGAACTTCATCGACGACCTCGAAACGAACATCGCCGCGTTCGAACAATCCATCTCGGAACGTGTTTCCGCCTCGCGCTCGTCAGCGACGGCAGCCCGCGTTCTGAAAAACAGCACCGCGCGCGGTCATGAAATCGTCGCACGGCTCGACCGGGTGATCCGGCGGGTTTATCGCGAACAGGAAGACAAGCTCGACCTGTGGAAACGGGCCCGGACGATGACCTCTGTCGATTCTTTCACTGACCAGACACCGACTGCCGACGCCGAAACCATGGCGACAGCCGCCTGAGTACATGATGGAGGAACGGTTCGCGGAACATCGCACCGGGGCAGATTCCGGATCATTGCCGATTTCATCGTCTGGTTGGATGTTCCGCGTCTGGCTCCGACTTCAGGGGCCGACCGTGAAAATTGCGACTTCCGGTCGGCACCAGAAGCGAACCTGCTGGAGCGACATCCCGACGCCGCGGCTCACATACATTTTCGAGCCGCCCTTTTCGTACCAGCCTTCGAGATAATTCCCACACCCGCGCGGCAGCCAGAGCGGACCGTAAAACGGAACGCAAACCTGTCCGCCGTGGGTGTGTCCGGCCAACGACAGCGGAATTCGTCCCGCGGCTTCATCGAAGAACACCGGGGAATGAAACAATCCGATGGCATACGCGCCGTTTGGAATGTCCCTCATTCCCTTTTGCGGATCGGGGCGACCGGCAAAGGCATCATCGAATCCGGCCACCCAGACATCGTCCCG
>JAAFHI010000648.1 GCA_013298335.1 Actinomycetota bacterium | reverse complement strand
CGGGGCTGGTACTGATCGTGCTCGGAACCGGCCTGCTCAAGCCGAACATCAGCGCGATGGTCGGAACGCTCTACCGGCAGGGCGACATCCGCCGCGACGCCGGGTTCTCCATCTTCTACATGGGAATCAACATCGGGGCGTTCGTCGCGCCACTCGCCTGCGGCTTTCTGGCCCAGTCGGACGCCTGGCGCGGCTTCCTTTCGGCGCGCGGGCTGAATCCGAATTCGAGCTGGCACTGGGGATTCGCGGCGGCGGGCGTCGGAATGTCGCTCGGCCTCGTGCAGTACTTCATTGGCCGCAAATACATGAAGGACATCGGCGACAAGCCGCGCGCGAAGGACGGCTCGACGCCGGGGACGCTCACCGGTTTTCTGTCGTACCTGCTCGTGGCGGGCTCGCTCTTCGTGATTCTGGCCGGCCTTCAAAAGGGACATGACTGGGTTTCAGGATTCGGCAGCGTCGCCGGGTACGGCTACATCGCGCTCGTGTTCGGCATTGTCATCGCGCTCATCTGGCAGTTCTTCCTGAAGGATTTTCCCGCGCCGGAACTCAAGCGGATGGTGGCGATCATTTTCTTCTTCGCCGTCTCGGTCGCCTTCTGGGCGCTTTTCGAACAGGCCGGATCGAGCCTCAACCTCTTCGCCGACAAACTCACCGATTGCAGCATCTTCGGGTGGAAATTCCCGTCGAGCTACTTCCAGTCGGTGAACTCGATGTTCATCATCCTGCTCGCGCCGGTGTTTTCGCTGCTCTGGATCAAATGGGGCAGCAACCAGCCGTCGAGTCCGGCGAAATTCGCCGCCGGGGTATTCATGGTCGCCCTCGGATTCGTGCTGGCGGTCATCGCCCTGAATGTCGCGGGTGCGTCCAAGGTTGGCCCGATGTGGCTGGTCGGGGTGTATTTCATCCACACGGTCGCCGAACTCTGTCTCAGCCCGGTCGGATTGAGCACCATGACGAAACTCGCGCCGGAACGCCTTGGCGGACTGGTCATGGGCATCTGGTTCCTCGGCCCGACCTTCGGGAACTACATCGGCGGTCTGGTCGCCGGTCATTTCGATGAAAGCAAGCCGGGTTCGGTCGGCACGCTCTTCTGGCAGGTCGCGCTGACCGGCATCGCGGTCGCGGTGGTGGCGGCGATCCTGACGCCCTTCGTCAAGAAACTCATGGGCGACGTCCGATGAGCGAGGAAACGTCACCCGCGGCGACGGATGCCGGGGAGTATCCGTCGCCCCTCCGCGGGTGGTACACGGTGGCGGTTCTGCTGCTGGCCTACATTTCGTCCATCATCGACCGGGTCATCCTCGGCCTGCTCGTCGAACCCATCCGCAAAACCATGCGGGTGGACGATTTTCAGATCAGTCTTCTCGCGGGCGTCGGCTTCACCCTTTTCTACACCGTGCTCGGGCTGCCGTTCGGGCGGCTCGTGGACACCCGCAGTCGCCGGCTGACGGCAGCCTGGGGCGTCGCCATGTGGAGTCTGGCCACGATGTACTGTGGCGCCGTCCGCAACTTCGGCCAGCTTTTCGCCGCCCGGATTGGCGTCGGGGTCGGGGAGGCGACGCTTGGCCCGGCGGCCTATTCGCTCATCGCGGATTATTTCCCCCGGGCACGGCGCGGAGCGGCGATGAGCGTCTACTCGATGGGAATTTCGCTCGGCGCGGGGTTGGCGGTCATCATCGGGGGCGTCGCCGCGGGGTATGCCGCGAACCGCCCACCGGTCATGCTTCCGTTCATCGGCGCGACGCCCGCGTGGCAGATCGTGTTTTTGTGGGTCGGCGCGCCCGGGCTGCTCATCGCGGCCCTGATGCTGACGATTCGCGAACCCGTCCGGCGCGGCGTGACGAAGGGCGAACCAGTGTCTTTCCTCGACCTGTTCCGGTGGGTGGCGCGGCACTGGCGGGCGTTTTTGTGCCACACGTTCGCGTTCGGGCTGTTCTCGATTTTCCTTCAGGGGGCCGGATTCTGGCTGCCGACGGTCTTTATCCGCACCTATGGCTGGACGCAGCGGGAAATCGGGGTGACGCAGGGCACGATGGCCGCGGTGCTCGGAACGATCGGCCTCGTCATCGGGGGGCGGATCGCCGATTACTGGCAGTCGCGGGGGCACACCGACGCGAAACTTCGGGTCCTGCTCGTCTGCGGCGTCGGTGTGACGGTCTGCGGCGTCCTTTTACCCCTGATGCCCAACGGACGGCTCGCGGTCGCGGTCTACGCGCCGACCATCTTTTTCGCCATGATGCCCTACGGCGCGGCGGCGGCGGGCGTGCAGGAACTCGTTCCGGCGCGCCTGCGCGGACAGGCGGCGGCGCTGTTCCTCTTTACGGTCAACCTTTTGGGCGGGTCGGTCGGGCCGATTCTCATTGGCGCGCTGACGAAGTACGTCTTCGCCGGGAACCTCCGCGCCGCGATGGTACTGGCGACCGCCGTTGCCCTCACGGCGGGGACGACGCTCTTTTTCCTCGGCCTGAAACCCTACCGGGAGACGGTGGCGGCAGCGGCCGCCTAGGTTTTGGGTTCTGGGGATTGGGTTTTGGATTCAATCCCTAATCCCCAATCCCTAATCCCCAATCCCCAGAACCCAATACCCGCTTCCACGTTCTTGCCCGCGTTGCACGGCATGGATGGCTGTGTTATAACCTCCCGACCTGTTTTCAATGTCTGTAACTTGTTGATAATGGGAATTTTCTTCTTCTTTTTACGTGAGGGAACGCCGTGGTACGGGAAGTACAGGGAAAGCTGAACGCGGACGGCATGCGGTGTGCCATCGTGGTCAGCCGGTGGAACGATTTCGTGGTCAACCGGCTGGTATCGGGGGCGCTCGACACGCTTGAGCGACTCGGCGGACAGCCCGATCGGTGGAGCATCGTGCGCGTGCCGGGATCGTTCGAGATTCCGTTGACGGTTCAAAAGCTGGCGAAGAGCGGAAACTGGGACACCATCATCTGCCTCGGCGCGTTGATTCGGGGCGAAACGCCCCACTTCGACTACATTGCGGCGGAAGTCACCAAGGGAATTGCCGCCGTGTCGCTCGACACTGGCGTGCCGGTGACCTACGGCGTGATCACCGCCGACACCGTCGATCAGGCGATTGACCGGGCCGGGCTGAAAGCCGGCAACAAGGGTGTCGAGGCGGCGATGGCGGCGGTCGAGCTGTTCAATCTGTATCGGGAACTGTAGGAACTTTCGATTTTCGACGTTTGTTTTCCGGAATGCGGGAAGCGATGGTCGGGAATCCGGACAGGCGAGTTTTATGGGTGTTCGACGGCGGGCGCGGGAATGCGCGCTCCAAAAA
>JAAFHI010000964.1 GCA_013298335.1 Actinomycetota bacterium | reverse complement strand
CTGAAATGGCATGAAAAAAGCCCGTATCCTGTTTCCGGATGCGGGCTTTTTCCGTTTCAGAGCCCAAATTCAATTGAAACCGGTTCAGGGAAGAACCTGCACGTCCACCGCTTCGGATTTTTCACTTTCGTTGCCGAAAACATCCACGGCTGAAATCCGGTACCGGTAGGTCTTGCCGGTTTCGCCTTTTTTATCCTGAAAGGTGGTTTGGGAAATCGGAGCGGGCGTCAGTTTGATCAGGCTTCCGTTTCCATCCACTTCAGTCCGATAAATAAAATACCCTTTGATGTCGGATTCCGGACTGGCCGGGAAGAACAGATTGACGATTCCGGCGGCGGAAGCGCCGGAAAGGTTGACCGGCGCCTGGGGCGGGAAGGTGTCCACCGGTTTGACCGAGACCGGCGGCGTATCGGCGCTTTCAATCGGCTCGCCGCGATAGAGGCTCACCGCCCGTACCGTATAGGCATATTCCTCGCCGAAGGAAAACCGGGTGTCAGCAAAACGCGCTTCGGTGAGGGGGGTCGGGTTCAACGGCTGGTCAAAGGCCTCATCCTTGCCGCGTCGGTACACATTGTAGGCAACCGAGGTGGCGGGCGTGCCGTCGAGGTTTTTCTCCGGCGCTTTCCAGTTCAGGGTCACCGCATTCTGGGAAACCGAAAAGGAAATGTCGCCCGGCGTTTCCGAAATGCCCGGATTGGGATAGGCCGTCGCGTAATTGGAAAGCGGGTTCGGGCGACCATTTTCATCAGAAAAGCGAATCGCGTATCGAAAACGCTTGGTCAAAAGGGATGCATCGGTCGGCTCGAACGGGTCCGCAAAGGTCACAAAAGGGCCGGAATTGAAAATCTGACCGCTTCGAAGCGTGCCCACAATGCGGGCCTTTTGAATGAACAGTTCCTGATCCAGCGCCGCCGGCGCGTTGATGTCTTCGGTCACGCGGAAGATATCCGCCCGAATCACCGCTCCGCCGTTGGTATTTCTCGCCGGACGCGGGAAACGGACTTCAATCCCCCCGCCTTTTTGTCTGACTTCAAGCTGCTGCGTGGCGGCCCGGATGGCCCGCGTCGGGGGGACCGGATCGCCGACTTTGCCACACCCGGTGACAAGGCAGGCAAGGAGAAGGATGAAGGATGAAGGATGAAGGATGAAGGAAAGACGATTGGCAAAGAAAGTTAAAGGAAGTGATGAAAAAAGGTGGAACTGTTTCATCGAATTAGTAACGTCATTTTTTATCCCTTCAGCCAATCGCCCCGGCTGATTTTTCTTCTGATTCATCCTTCATCCCTCATCCTTCATCCTTTGATTTATCCCTCATCCTTCATCTTTTTTCTAGAGGATGTATTTGCTCAAATCTTCATTTTGTACGATTTCAGCCAGCATTTTGCTGACATATTCGGCGTCGATTTTGAAGTGTTTGTCTTCGATATCGGGCGCTTCGAATGAGATTTCATCCAGTACTTTTTCCAGGACCGTATGCAGTCGCCGGGCGCCGATATTTTCCGTCTGTTTGTTGACCGTGAAGGCGAAATTCGCGATGGATTCAATGGCGTCTTCGGTGAACTCGAGCGTGACGCCTTCGGTTTCCATCAGGGCGATGTATTGCCGGACCAGCGAATTTCTGGGTTCGGTCAGAATCCGTTTGAAATCCTCTTTGGTCAGCGGATCGAGGTTGACGCGAATCGGGAAGCGTCCCTGCAATTCGGGAATCAAATCGGATGGTTTTGCAACGTGAAACGCACCGGCGGCAATGAAAAGGATGTGGTCGGTGCGAACCATCCCGTAACGAGTGTTGACCGTCGTGCCTTCCACGATGGGGAGAATGTCGCGCTGGACGCCTTCGCGGGAGACATCCGGTCCGCCGCCGCCTTCGCGGCCCGCGATCTTGTCGATTTCATCCAGAAAAACGATGCCGGAATCCTCGACCCGTTCGACGGCAAGGCGCGCTACCTGGTCCATGTCAACCAGCTTCTGTTCTTCTTCCTGAAGCAGGTAGTCCATCGCTTCCTCGACGGACATTTTTCGCATTTTATTTTTTCCGCCAGGAAACAATCCCGGAATCATTTCCCGGATATTGATGTCCATTTCCTCGATGCCCTGAGGGGTAATGATTTCAATTCCCTGGGGGAAATTTCTTTCCTTGATTTCCATCTCCACGATGCGGTTGTTGAGCTTTCCTTCGCGAAGTTGCTGGCGGAGTTTTTCGCGGGTCCGGTCGAAGGAATCGTCTTCTTCAAGGGATGTATCTTCCGCCGGACGCGGCGGGAGCAGAAGGTCGAGCAGCCGCTCCTCGGTG
>JAAFHI010000612.1 GCA_013298335.1 Actinomycetota bacterium | reverse complement strand
GAAACCGATTCGCCCGGCGGAACGCGGGGTGAAACGGTGGAGGCGCAGGAAAAGCCATGAATCTTGACGTTTGTCAGGAGGTAAGGCAGGGTTGAACGCCAAGCCATTTCAGAACAAATGCCGGAGGACGGGATGAAATCCGCCAAAGCTTACGAAGAAATCGTCGATTTCATTGCCGCCGGCGCGACACCGGACAACATCATCGCCTTCCGCCCTTCAAAAGCGGCCAAGGCACGTGTCGCCGAATTGATCCGACGCGAAAAAAACGAGGGATTGACCACCGAGGAACGTTCGGAACTCGACCACTTCATGCAACTTGAACATTTGATGCGACTCGTGAAGGCACGGGCTCAGCGATACGTTCACCATGAGTAGTTATGTCCCTTCCGAAGTGCGCCGCTTTGTGGCCAAACGTGCCGGATCTACCTGCGAGTACTGTTTGATCCATGAAGCCGATACATTTTACGGCTGCGAAGTGGACCATATCGTCAGTGTGAAACATGGCGGTCCGTCCGATGAGACCAATCTCGCGTTCGCATGCATGACCTGCAACCGAAACAAAGGAAGCGATCTTGGCTCACTGACACGACGAACCAGGCAACTTGTCCGCTTTTTCAATCCCCGCACCGACCGTTGGATGGAACATTTCCGACTGTCCCGCCACAAAATTCAACCACTGACCGAAATCGGCGAAGTCACGGTCAAAATTTTCAAATTTAACGACCCGGACCGCGTCCTGGAACGCCGGGAACTTACCGCTGCCGGTAGGTATCCGTCCCGTGTCGGTCTTTCCGGGGGCAACCCTGCTTGACGCCCCGCCGCTCCGCCGGGCAGGCTTGGCGGGCTATGCGAACACTTTCCGATCTCATCAAGCCGAGCGTCCGGAAGCTGGCGGCCTACACGCTGACGCCGCACCGGACGTCCATCAAACTCAACCAGAACGAAAACCCCTTCGGCATGCCGGAATCGGTCATCGCCGAGGTCGAACGCCGCGTCGCGGGCCGCGACTGGGCGCGCTACCCCGATTTCGTCCCGGTCGAACTCAAGGAAACCCTCGCGAACTTCGCCGGGTGGCGCGCCGACGGCTTACTGGTCGGCAACGGGTCGAACGAACTCATCCAGGCGCTGATGATGATCATCGTCGAGGGCGGGACGCGGGTCGTGCTGAGTGAGCCGACCTTTACCGTCTACCGGCTGATGATCGAGGTGCTCGGCGGCGAAGTGGTGAACGTGCCGCCGAAAGCGGATTTCGAGTACGACATGGATGCCGTCCGCGAAACCGCCGTGAAGACCAACGCGGCGGCGGTGATTCTCTGCTCCCCGAACAATCCGACCGGGAAATCCGTCGCCGAGAGCGACCTGCGGGCGCTGCTCGACGCCTTCGACGGCTTCGTCATCGTGGACGAGGCGTATTACGAGTTTTCCGGCCAGAATTACGTCCGACTGCTGGCCGAATACCCGCGCCTCGTCGTGCTGCGGACCTTTTCGAAGGCGATGGCGATGGCGGGGCTGCGTGTCGGCTATTTTCTCGGCGCACCGGAAGTGGCGATTGAAATCGACAAGGCGAAACTGCCCTACAATCTGAACTTTTTCTCGATGGCGGCGGCGCAGGTGGCGGTCGAGCAGTACGACACGGCCCTCAAGCCGCTCGTCGAACGCCTCATCACCGAACGCGAACGGGTTTCAGCCGCGCTCGCGGCGGCGGACGTTTTCCAGCCCGTGCCGTCGAAAGCCAACTTCATGCTCGCCCGGACGACCCGCCTCGCGCCGAAGCAGGTGTTTCAGGGCATGCTCGAACGTGACATTCTCATCCGCGACGTGAGCAAATACCCGATGCTGGCGGAATACTTCCGGTTCAACATCGGCACCCCCGCCGAAAACGATGCCGCGCTCGCGGCCTTTTCGGAAATCAGTAGCCAGTAGCCAGTAGCCAGTAGCCAGTAGCCAGTAGCCAGTAGCCAGTGGTCAGTGGTCAGTGGTCAGTGGTCAGTGGTCAGTGGTCAGTGGTCAGTGGTCAGTGGAAAAAGAATACAAAAGGCGGGTCGGTGAACTATTCACCAACCCGCCTTTTACTGACTGCTGGCCACTGACTGCTGACCACTATTGAAGGGACGGATCTGTAAGCCGAATTTTGTACCGCCGTTGCCGACGGTGACGGTCATTCATCTAGGCCGACGGTTACCCGGCGGCTCAAGCGACCTACCCGGAGATTGCGCCCGCGCGTCGCCTTGCGGCGGCGGCGGAACTCGGACGAGCAGCCCTCGAACATCTCCCTATTTGGTCTTGCACCACGAGGAGTTTGCCTAGCCGGACGTGTCGCCACATCCGCTGGTGGGCTCTTACCCCACCGTTTCACCATCGCCACCCGAATTCCCCGAAGGGAAAACAGGTCAGGCTGTCTCTTCTCTGTTGCACTTGTCGTCGCACGCCGCCCGAAGGCGACCCGCTCCCGGCCGTTAGCCGGCTCGACGCTCTGCGGTGTTCGGACTTTCCTCCCCCCGTCCGAAGACGGGCGGCGACCGTCCGATCCGCCCCACTGGGAAAAGGATGAGGGATGAAGGATGAGGGATGAAAATCCGGCTTTCTCAGCACTGGATTTGATTCATCCCTCATCCCTCATCCCTCATCCCTCATTTCTGGCGGAGGAGGAGGGATTCGAACCCTCGATACAGTTTCCCGTATACAGCATTTCCAATGCTGCGCCTTCAGCCACTCGGCCACCCCTCCAAAAACGATGAACGATGAACGATGAATGATGAAGTGAACTCAAGCCCGAACGGGCGAATTCATCGTTCATCGTTCATCATTCATCGTTCGATGTGGCGGTGAGGGTGGGATTCGAACCCACGGTACGGTTTCCCGTACTTCGGTTTTCGAGACCGACCGATTCAGCCACTCTCGCACCTCACCGTAAATCGTCAAAACTTCAAAGAACCGACGACTTGCGTCGTTCGCGGAAGAATCGTCGGAGCAGCTCGCCGCTCTCTTCCGCCAGTACCCCACCGGTCACTTCGACCCGATGGTTCAGAAAATCCGTCGTGCAGACCCCGAAGTGGCTCGTCACGCCGCCCGCTTTTGGATCGACCGCGCCATACACGAGGCGGGCGATGCGGGCTTGAATGATGGCTCCCGCGCACATCGCGCAGGGTTCGAGCGTTACATAGAGCGTCGCGCCCGGCAACCGGTGATTTCCGACCGCCTGTGCCGCCGCCCGAAGGGCGACGATTTCGGCGTGAGCCGTCGGGTCCGTGTCGGTCAGCGTCCGGTTTCCGCCGGTCGCAATCGTGACACCGTCCACTACCACCACCGCGCCGACCGGAACTTCGCCGCGTTCCGCGCAGGACCGCGCTTCCGTCAGCGCCAGGTTCATCCACGCAAGATCAGGTTCAAACACTTCAAACAACCGAAACATCGAATTGAAAGCGCCCGATGGTACTGACCAACCGTGCGCCTGTCAAGTCACGGTT
>JAAFHI010000624.1 GCA_013298335.1 Actinomycetota bacterium | reverse complement strand
CCGCAGGGCATCCATCACGCTGTCGTAATTCAGCATCGGCTCGCCCATGCCCATCATCACCAGATTGACGTTGGTCGGCGCGGTCCGGCCTTCCGCGACGGCGCGTTCGCGTTCATCGCGCAGGACGTGGACGATCTGCCCGACGATTTCGCCCGCCGTCAGATTCCGCTTCAACCCGATGAGCGCCGTCATGCAGAACTCGCACATCATCGGACAGCCCGCCTGCGACGACAGACAGATCGTCGCCCGGTCGGCGGCGGGAATCCACACCGCCTCGATGGCCTCGCCGCCCTCGACTTCAAACAGATAACGCCGCGTGCCGTCGCCCGAATCGAACAGTTGTGTCCGGACGAGCGGCTCAACCACCGCCGTCTCCGCCAGTTCCGCCCGCAGTTTCTTCGGAAGTTCGTGAATCTCGTCGAGCGACCGGACCAGTCGCCGCTGGACCGCGTCGAAAACCTGACCGGCGCGGAATTTCGGTACGCCGTGCAGCGCGAGAAACTCCGCCAGCTTCGGGCGGCTCATTCCGGTCAGGTGGGTGGGAGAAGGCATAGGGATCAGGGGTCGGGGATCAGTCAAAGAAAGGGATCAGGGGGCGGGGATCAGGGATCAGTAAGAGAGCGGGATGTTGTATCTTGGCCGGGCCGGTGCGCCGGAAATGCCTTGCCGTACCTGATTCCCTGATCCCTGCCCCCTGATTCCTGATCCCTTTCTTCCCGCGAAACGTGAAACCATACACCCTTTTCCTCGCCTTCGTCGCCTGTTTGTGCCTGAGTTTCACGGCTCCGGCTCGGACGGACGACGCAAAACCGAAGTTGAGCGTCGCGATTCTGCCGTTTCAGTCCGAAGACCTGATCGGGAATTTCGATGAACCCGCCGTCCGCGCCGCGCTGGAAAAGGCGATGTCGCGCGAGACGGACCGCGTCGTTCCGGCGTCGCAGGTCGCGGTCATCGTCCCGACGGCGGCGGACGTGAACCTCAACCCGACGGTCGAGGAAGCGGCGACGCTCGGCGCGAAACTCGGCTGCGATTTCTACATCACGGCCAGGGTCGTCCGGACGGAGGAAAGCGGTCCCGACCGCCAGCCGCGCTTCGTCGCGCGCATTTTCTTCTTCGTGGTGGACTGCCGTTCCGGCGACCTGCTCGCCTCGCTGCTCACCCGGCTCAACACGCCGTCTCCGGACCGCCTCCGGGAGGTGGAGATCGACGGCGTGGGCGGCGGAAGCGCCATGATGTACGAAATCTGCGAACGGCGGCGTGAGTCCGACATCCGTGACGCCGCGCGCGAGCAGCCCGACCGATTTGCCGGAATCGTGGATTTGCGCTCGGGAGACGTGCCGCCGGATGTGACGCTGCCAATGATTTTTCAGCGTCCGAAACCGGAGGTCACCGAACTCGCGCGCGACGCCCACATCGAGGCGACCGTCACGGCGGACGTCGTTTTCCTGCCGGACGGCACAATCGGCGCGATTTCGTTTGTCCGGTGGAGCGGCTACAACCTCGAAACCGCGGTACGCAAGGCCTTCGAGCGCTACCGCTTCAAACCGGCGCAGCGAAACGGGAAACCGGTCGGCGTCCGGTTGCTCGCCGAGTTCAAGTTCCGGACCGTCCGCGCGCCCGACGCCCCGGCTCAGGAGTGATCGTCGTCCTTTTCACGGCTCAGTTCATGCGCGGCGTCGGCGCGGGTGGCGCGTCCGACGACCTTGCCGGTCATCTCTTCCATCGTTCCGCCGAACGTATCCAGATCGCCGACGAGGCGCGCCAGATTGACCGGCAGGTCGGCGACGGCGGCGGAAGAGGTGTCGAGTTCGTTCTTCCGGTCGGTCAGATCGGCGAAAATGAGCTGTTCCTCGTCGGTGAGCGCGCCTTTGTACTTCTTTAAAAGCAGTTCCCGGTAAAGCTGTTCCATCTCGGGCGTGAGGGCCATCGGGGGTTCCTTTCAGCGGACCTTGACGTGAGTGAATGTGAGGAAAGGTGGAGGCGACATCATTCGGCGGCGACCGGTTTTTTTCAAGCGCCACCGGACGTAACTGTTTAGCCCGGTCGTCGCCCTGCCCTCAAGGACAGGGCTATTGGCTTCCAAGCCCCGTGAACGGGGCTAAGAAATTGAAGAAACAGGGATTGAGCCTCGTTCACGAGGCTTGTTTTTGAATAGCCCTGTCCTTGAGGGCAGGGCGAATGGCGGCGATGGAAAAGGGTCACGGGAAGACGTTGCTCCCCGTGACCCTTTTTCCGCCTTTTATTTACTCAGTTCAATTGTTCCGGTGCCTGCGCTTGTGCCGGACCACTTCATAAATCGTCGATCCGCCCGCGCCGGAAACCGCGCCGATGACCGCGCCCTTGCGCCCACCGATGAGGCCGCCGACACCCGCGCCTGCCAGCGTGCCGCCGCCGATGGTGATGGCCGTCCGGTGGCGATTCCAGAACGAACGCTTGTGGCGGCGCTGCTGCGCGCTGGCGTCGGCGGTGAATGCGAACATGGCCGCCATCACGGCGACCAATACGATGACTGCTCCCTGGTGCTTGAATCTGGTTAACGTCATGAACTGCCTCCTGAAAATTGGGAATTTCAAAGTTCCGAAGTCCGTGGGCGACCCGGTCGCGTACTTGAAATTTCCCTGAAAATGTCGCCGGATCGGTGAAATTCGTCGGACGACTGTTGTCTGGCACGTTTCATAAGACAACCGGCGTGCCACGGAAGCGGTCGTCCAGTTGGAAAAACCGGATAGCTTCAACTATTCGCGAATTTACAGTTTTCCGGGCCATTGACGGGGCTGGATTAAGGCGTCGCGGGGAAAGGCGCGACTGTACGAAATCGTGTACGCCGATTGCCCTCCGTGTTCCATTTCGGGTATAGCCGCCCCCAAACGAACGGAATGGAAAAGAGAACACAATGGACGAACCGGATGTGATTCCCGACTGGCGGAACGTCAAAAAACGTCTGCAATCGCTTGATAAGAATGCGCTTGTCGCGTTGGTGAAGGCCCTTCACGATGCCTCGTCGGAAAACCGCGCGCTCATCGTGACGCGGCTCGCGCCCGCCGCCGAGGACACCGCCGTGCGGCTCGAACTGTTCCGCGCGCGCGTCCGCGAACCGTTTTTCCCGGCGAGCGGCGGCTATGGCGCGCTCAATTTCTCCGACGCCCGCAAGGCGATCCGCGAGTTTCGCAAGGCGAGCGCTGACATCGGCGGCACGATTGATCTGATGCTGACCTTCGTCGAATCGGGCGTCGAATTTGCCCGGCTCCACGGCGAGGTGGACGAATCCTTCACGGAAGGCATCGAGGACATGGTCGTGGCGACCGTGAAACTGCTCCGGACGGGCGACGGCGTCGAACAGGTCGGACGCGCCACCGGACGCCTGCGCCGCGCCGCCGTCTCCGGCACCGAAGGCGAACTCGCCCTCGGCGAATT
>JAAFHI010000433.1 GCA_013298335.1 Actinomycetota bacterium | reverse complement strand
CGCGCCGCCCTCGCCGGTGTGGTTGTAGACCACGTCGATATAGACCTTGATGCCCGCGTCGTGAAACGCCTTGACCATCGCCTTGAATTCGCGCGTCGGGCCGCCCGGCGTCTTGTCGGCGGAATACCGACGGTCCGGGGCGAAGTAGTTGAGCGTCATGTAGCCCCAGTAGTTGTCGCCGTCGGTCGTGGTCGGGTTCACGTCGTTGGTGTCGTTCTGCGTTTCCTGCACCGGCAGAAATTCAACCGCCGTCACGCCAAGCGACGCAAGGTAGGCCGCTTTCTGGCCCGCGCCCTTGTACGTTCCGCGATCCGCCGCCGGAATGCTCGCGTCATTTTTCGTCAGCCCGCGGACGTGAACTTCATAGACGATGTCGTCCTTGAACGCCCGCGTCGGCTTCGTCCCGAACGTTGTCGTGTCGAGCGAAAGAACGATCCCCTTCGGCGCGACCGTGCCACTGTCTTTCGTCCGGTGGAGCGGCCCCGAGGCATAGACCGTGCCGTCCGTCGCGGTCGCCGTCGTCGGGTCGTGGCTGATTTCCAGCGCGTAGGGATCCGACAGCAGCTTGTTCGGATTGAACCGGTTGCCCTGCGCGTCAACGTCGGAAATGAAGCCGGTGCTCGACCCCTTCGTCCACGTCGACACGTAGGTCCAGTTGGGTCCCCACGCGCGATAGCCGTAGTAGACCGTGCCGGTGATGCCGTAGGTGTTTTTCAGCGTCGCGACCGAGCAGGTTTTCTGCCAGACGTTGGTCGCGGCGTCCTTGACCATGACGTAGCGGACTTTTTCCTGCTGACCCGTTGTCGCCGAATAGAGACAGAGTTCGATGCGGGTCGCCCGCGACGAAAAGACGCGGAAGGTGATGTTGGCCTTGGTCGCGTCATAGCGCGCGCCGAGCGTGTTGCGGTTGACCTGCGCTGCCGCGGGTTCGACGAACACCGCCGTCAGGCACATGAAGGAGATGATCAGTACAAATGAAAAACGTCGCCAATACGAAGGAAGCGAAATACTCACGGTGATGTCCGTCCTCTGCGTGTCAATTGGGGGATGAAATATTCGCTTTTACCTCATGCAAATTTCAGTCCAGAAAGAGCATTTTTCGGACGCGCGTCAAAATGTGTCGCAAGTGTGAGGAAAATCACCAAGTTACAGGCGTGTAACCTCTGACCGGTCAACCGTCGCCCGAAAGTCGGTGTAAAAAAAGTTGACGAATCTGGTGGTCATTTGTGACCAGTTGGTAACCGGGTTGACAGTCGGAGGGCTTCCAGTAAACGCAACCAAATCAGACCATTCGGGATTGGTACAAATGTGGCTGTGCCGCCCGATGTGCGGAATGGCTCTGCCTTTCCGCATCGGTCATCCACAAAGATTGAGGGCTTCAGCCCGATACATCCGCTCGGGGCCGAGCCCCTCGCCGGATTGAGGGGGGCGCATGGCGGAAAGGCAGAGCCATTCCGCACATCGGGCGGCACAGCCGCAAAACACATCCCGACCTTATGAAGTTTCTCAATCCGACGCGGACTGATTTGGCGCAAACCATCGGAGAATTTGGCGAACTTTCGTGTCCCCGCCGTCGGTCATTTTCCGAAAATGACACGCTCCTCCCGTCCGGGGTTCCGTAAATGACCAGCGTCGGAATTCAACGGAACAGGAACCTTCCGGAGGAGCTACCACGATGCGATTCAATCATTTTTTGCGCAGTCGGCTATTACAGACGGCGACCGCCGCGTTTTTCGTGTGGGTCGCGCTCGGCGCGGCGGCGTCCATTTTTCCCGCCGGGGCCAATGCCCAGGCGACGGAAACAGCAACGGCAGCCGCGACGGAAACGAATGAACCGGCGGCAGTTCAACCGGGAAGGTCGAACGATCTCCGGAACGCGCAGGACCCCCCGACGGCGGGCGCCGGAACCTGCCCGCCGCTTATCATCAACGCAAGTATTGCCTCGGGAAGCGCCCAGTATCCCGGCGTGAACGGCAGCCAGAACGGACGGCTCAACCGTGACGGCAACACCTCGCGGTGCGGCGCAAGCAAGTCCGCGCCGTCGGTGCTCGACACGGGCACGAATTTTCAGTTCAACGCCTACACCTTCACCAACACGTCGGCCTCGCCGGTCTGCGTCAGCGTTTCGAGTTCGAACAAATCGACGGCGGCGGTATTCATGGTGGCCTACCTCGGAACGTTCAATCCGAACAGCGTCGGCCAGAACTACCTCGCGGACGCGGGCGGCGCGGGCGAGGGGCGGTCGTTTTCCTTCACCGTCCCGGCCAATGCGGATTTCGTGCTGGTCTTCAGCCGGGTCACGACCGGGGCGGCGACGATCACCTATTCGTTCAACGTCATCGGACTCCCCGGCTGCAACACCTGCCCGCCGTCGCGGATTGACGGCGACATCAACAATGGCAGCACGGACTACGTCGCGATGCAGAGCGATTCCAACGGACGGCTCAACCGCGACCTCAACACGCCGCGCTGCGGCGTGAACAAAACGGTTCCGACGGTGCTCGAAACGGGCACGGGGTTCCAGTTCGACGCCTACACTTTTGTAAACTCGTCAGCGTCCGACGCCTGCGTCAGCGTCGCGGTGTCGAATTCCTCCAATTTCGCAATTTTCGCGCAGGCGTATCTCGACAGTTTCAACCAGAACAACGTCGCCCAGAACTACCTCGCGGACGCGGGCGGCGCGGGGGATGGCCGGTCCCTGGCCTTCACGGTGCCGGCGAACCGGGCATTCGTCGTGGTGTTTTCGCGCGTCAACACCGGGACGGCGACGCTCACCTATTCGTTCAACGTCATCGGGCTGCCCGGTTGCACGATCTGTCCTCCGGCGCGGGTCGGGGGCAACACATCCACGGGAAGCACGCAGTATCTCGCGCACAGCAGCACCCAGAACGGCATTCTCGGGCGTGACGGCGATGTTTCGGTCTGCGGCGCGACCAAGCCGACGCCGACCATCCTCAGTTCCGGGACGAATTTCGACTTCAACGCCTACAACTTCGTGAATCCGTCGGCTTCTCCGGCCTGCGTCACGGTGGCGACGATTACCGATTCACTTTCGACCGTGCCGATCAGCGCCGTCGCCTATCTCGACAACTTCAACCAGAACAACATTTCCCAGAATTACCTTGGGGACTCCGGCGCGGTCGGGCAGGCGCGGTCGTTTTCGATCACGGTTCCGGCGCGGCGGTCGTTCATCCTCGTTTTCCATCGGACGTCGACCGGCGGGACGACGGCGGGGACCTACCGGTTTTCGGTGACCGGGCTTTCGGGATGCAATAGCTGTCCGCCGCAGACGATCACCGCGACGCTCGGCATCGGGACGGTCCAGACGGTGCTCGACTTCACCGATGTTCAAACCGGCATCCCGAACCGTCCGGGGGCGACCGTCACCGACAACTGCTCGACCGGAGAGACCTTTCCGGGGTTGTTCGACGCGGCGACCAGCGTGAAATTCGACGCCTACATGTTCACGAATCCGTCCGACGCGGCGGACTGTTTCGACATCGTGCTGCGCAACAACACTCCGGGCACCGGCATTTTCGCCTCGGTCTATCTCGATTCGTTCAACCGGCAAAATCTGGCGACCAACTACTTCGCGGACGGCGGCGCGGCGGCGGCGTTGCGGAGCTTTTCGGTGACGATCCCGGCCAGGCGGACCTTTATCGTGGTCGTCAGCCAGATCAACACGGCATCGACGACGGTGACCTACGACCTGTCGGTTAAGGGTCTCAACGGCTGCTCGGATTGTACCGGCGTCACGGTGTCGCCCTCGACGCTCGCTACCGGGACGGTCGGCACGGCTTACAGCCAGACCGTCACGGGATCGGGCGGCACCGCGCCGTTCGGATTCGTCCTGAGCAACAACGGCGCGCTGCCGAGCGGGCTGGGACTGAATTCCTCGACCGGGGCCATCACGGGGACGCCGACCACCGCCGGAACGTTCACCTTCCAGCTTCAGGCGGTTGACGACAATCTCTGTCTCGGAAAACGGAACTATTCGTTGAATATCCAGCCGAGCACCGGATGTACCTTTGCGGTCAGCCCGACAAGCATCACCGTTCCCGGACCGGGCGGATTCGCCCAGTTTACCGTCACCGCCCCGGCGGGGTGCGCCTGGACGACGGCGAGCAACGTCTCCTTTATCAATATCTCAGGCGGCGGCGCGGGGAATGGCACGGTCGGGATTTCAATCGCCACCAACACCGGCCCGGCGCGCACCGGCACCGTCGTCATCGCCGGGCAGACCATCACCGTGAACCAGCAGCGGGCGACCAACGCCTCGACGCCGGGTCAGTTCCGTCCGTCGAACGGCTTCGTCTACATCAAGAATGCCAATGCGACCGGGTTCGCCGATGCGGAGTTCTTCTTCGGGACGGCGGGTGACGTGCCGGTCGCGGGCGACTGGGACGGCGACGG
>JAAFHI010000732.1 GCA_013298335.1 Actinomycetota bacterium | reverse complement strand
TTGCCGCGTGAATCGAGAAGTTCGCGAGCGTGTACGCGCTCGATGACGACTGCCATGATGGTCTCCTTGGGAGTTGGGAAAGTGGTCAGTGACCAGTAGTCAGCAGTCAGTAGTCAGTGTTTGTTTTTTTGGATTGAACGAATCGTAAAAAGGGAGTGCCGCGAAAAGCAATCCACTGGCGACTGACTGCCGGCAACCGATGACTGGCAACGGATGTTGTATGAGTAAAGAAGTTCAGATGCTTGCCGGGTGTAATCGGCAGGCTGTGGTTGTTTCAGTATTTCCCTTTTGTGAAGCCGGTAATCTTGAAAGTTCGGGTTTCTCGTTTTTTCATTTTTGAGAAATCGTAACCGTCATTAAACGGGATATCCTCGCCAATGATCGGGCGCCATCCGTCAGGTGTCGGAGGGCCGCTTACTTCGTATGTCGGCTTGATCCGAAGCTGTTTTCGAGTGACGTTTATTGTTGAGCCAATCTTCAGGCCGTTGACGGTCTTGAAATCCGGGTCATAGGTCTTGATGGAAATGATTCTTTTGGTCTGTTGATCATACCCAAGGGTGTAGTCAACGTCACCGATAGTTACATCAATGGCGGGAATACCGGTTTCTTCATCAACCGTGATCATTTGGGTGAATTGAGCAGGAATGTATTTTGGTGGCAGCTTTGCGCCGATTTTGAGCGGGATATCCGACTTTGTCTGGGCCGAGGGAAAGGTTGAAAGTAGGAGGAACGAAAGCGCCAGTCCGGTGAGGAATTTCATTGGGGCTGTCTCCTGAAAAAGGTTACCCCGCCTTGCTTGCGCTTCGGGTGACGATGCGGATTTCCGGGTCTTCGATGACGACCTTGCTGTAGGGCGCGACCGACTGCGTGAGCCAGACGTTGCCGCCGATCACGCTGCCTTTGCCGATGACCGTGTCACCGCCGAGAATCGTCGCGCCGGAGTAGATGACGACGTCGTCCTCGATGGTCGGATGGCGCTTCGTGTTGCGGATGAGCGAGCCGTCGGCTTCCTTGGGAAACGACACCGCGCCGAGCGTCACGCCCTGATAGATCTTCACATTGTCGCCGATAATCGAGGTCGCACCGATGACCACCCCGGTGCCGTGATCGACGAAGAACCGCCGTCCGACCTGCGCGCCGGGGTGAATGTCGATGCCGGTGCGCCCGTGAACATATTCGGCCATGATGCGGGGAATCAGCGGAATGTCCCGCCGATACAGGCGATGTGCGATGCGATGCACCAGCACCGCCTGAATGCAGGGATAGCCGAGAATGACTTCGTCGTGGCTCTGTGCCGCCGGATCGCCGTGGTAGGCGGCGTCCACGTCTTCCGCCATCAGTCGCCGGAGTTCGGGGAGGTCGTCGATGAGTTCGGCGACGATGGACTTGGCCTGTTCACGGCAGTCGGGACACTCGGCGCAGTCTTCGGCGGTCAGTTTTTTCGAATGGCACAGGCAGAGCGCGACCTGCCGGGTGAGTTCGTCGTCGATTTCCGCCACCAGATCGCGCACCCGCCGACGAATGCCCGCCTGGTCGAGTCCGGTCATGCCGTAGTAGCCCGGGAAGACCAGTTCCCGAAAATCGAGCAGGGTCTTGATGATGGCGTCGCGAGACGGCAACGCGCCGCGTTCGAGGTGATGAATCAACGACGAACCGGCGCTGTATGAATCGAGAATGGCCTGCGCGGCGTTTTCGAGTCGGTGTTCCATGTAAAAGGTGTCGGGTGTCGGGTATCAGGTGAATCAAAGGTTTCGGGTATCGGGTGTCCGGTATCAGGTCCAAAAACTCAAAACTTTGGTTTTACCTGAAACCCGACACCCGATACCTGACACCTATTCCCCGGACAAGTGCTTTACCAACTGAACCAGCGTGCGGACGCCGAATCCGGTCGGGCCTTTGGCCATGTCGGGCTTGTCGCCGTCGAGCCACGCCGTACCCGCGATGTCGAGGTGGACCCACGGCACGTCGCCGACGAACTCACGCAGGAACCACCCGGCGGTAATCGAACCGGCGTAGCGGTTGCCGAGGTTCTTGATGTCGGCAATGTCGCTCCGCATCAGTTCGCCGTATTCCTCGTCGAGCGGCAGTTCCCACACCTTTTCGCCCGCGGCTTCGGCGGCGCATTTCACTTCGCCGTTGAAGGCGGCGTTGGTACCCATCAGGCCCGCGCGTTCCTGTCCGAGCGCGACCATGACCGCGCCGGTGAGCGTCGCGAGATCGACAATGTGCGTGGCCGCGCCGTCCTTGCGGGCGTAGGCGAGGGCGTCGCACAGCACGAGGCGTCCTTCGGCGTCGGTGTCGATCACTTCGACGGTCTTTCCGTCATAGGAATGGAGCACGTCGCCGGGTTTGTAGGACTTGCTCGACGGCATGTTTTCCGCCGCCGCGACGTAGCCGTCGATGGCGATGCCCGGTTTGAGCTGGGCGATGGCCTGCATCGCGCCGAGCACCGCCGCGCCACCGCACATGTCGTACTTCATCTCCCACATCGCTTCGCGGCCCTTGATGCAGATGCCGCCCGTGTCGAAGGTGATTCCCTTACCGACGAGCGCGAGGCGTACGTCGTTGGCGCTCGAACCTTCGGGGCGATAGCTCAGATGAATAAGCCGCGGTTCGGCATCGCTGCCCTGACCGACGCCGAGCAGGCAGCCGAAGCCGAGTTCGGTCATTTTTTCGGTATCCAGAATTGAGCAGGTCAGACCGTATTTTCCGGCCATTTCCTCGGCCCGCCGCGCCATTTCAACCGGAGTGAGCTTGTTGCCCGGTTCCTGCGCGAGCGTCCGCGAGAAGGTCACGCCGCCCGCGACGATAACGCCTTCCGCGACGCCGCGCTGAGTTGCATCAGCGGCTTCGCCCGATACGCAGAGGGTGAGATCGCTGATGGTTTTCGCGTCGTCCTTCGGCTTGCGATAGATCGCCGGGTCGAACAGGCCGTTGTGGACGCCCTCGACGATGGCCGCCGCCGCCGTGGCCGGTTCGAGACCACCGCGGACGCCGAAGGCGAGC
>JAAFHI010000507.1 GCA_013298335.1 Actinomycetota bacterium | reverse complement strand
GTCTGGCCAATCACGTCAGCGCCGCCCTCGCCAAGGCCGCCTAAACGGTACCGTCTATGGGGTTCAAAGCCGCGTCGCATCGAACATTTTTGTTTGCGGCGCGGCTTTTGCTTGTCCTGATTCTCGGGTTTCCGCTGTTTTCCACCGTCGCCCGCCCGCAGAACGTCACCCGCCCGCGCCGCGCGACCGCGCCGTCCGAGCCGACCCGCTCGGGCCGTCTCGTCCAGACGCCCAAAACCGACGAAACCGACCGCGCCGTCGCCATCCGCTTTGCCCCCGTTTTCCATCAGGGACTGGGAGAAACGATTGGCATCGACTACATCACGAATTTTGACTTCGACGGCGATCTGAAGGGTGACAACAACTGGAACAACGCCCTCGAACCGGGCTTTCCTCACCTTGCCTGGGTGTATTTCTCGGTCTGCGAGACCCGCACGCACTACTTCATCCACTACGCCGCGTTTCATCCCCGCGACTACAAGGGCGGGGTCAAAAAGGGTGTCGTCCTCAGCGACATTCTCCGGGAAGCCGCGAAATACGGCGCGAGATACGACCCAACCGGCATTTCCGACGACGCCGTGCTGGCCCATGAAAACGACATGGAAGGCTGTCTGGTCGTCGTCCAGAAGGGTACCGGCGGCGATCCGCTCGCCCAGTCGAAGGTCGTCGCGGTCGAAACGCTCTCCCACAACCGGTTTCTGAAATATCGGCCCCCCGGGATTCCCGGTCGGGGCGAGAAGCTTCAACTGGACGGCACCCATCCGGTTTTGTTCGTCGAGCCGCGCGGGCACGGCATCGAGGCGTACCGTGATGATCCGAGGCAGGCTAGGAACGCCACCAACGGGGTGGTGAAGTATGAATATGTCGGCGTCGCGGAGGATCCGGCCCGGCGACGCGGCACGACTGTCGGCTACGACCTCCAGTCAGTCGGGAAACTCTGGAAAATCGCCCAGGGCGGCACCAGCGAAACTTTCGGGGCGGTGTTCGATTACGGCGTCCGGGAAATCACCGTGGCTGGCGGAACGTCGCGCAAGGTGCGGTTCGGGCAAATCGGATCGGCGTTTCTCGGAAAAGTCGGAGGACAGAACATGGCGCGCCCGCCCTGGGGCTGGTTTGACTCCCAAGAACGCGAACAGCCGCTCGGAGAGTGGTTTCTCAACCCGGCGGCGACCATCAAACGGCACTACAATTTTGAGAATTCTTTTTCGGTCGAATATGCGCATCACCCGTTTGCGGGTATCTCGCGGACCGAGCGGCGGTAAATCGAACGGTGTCAGCGACCGGGGGTTGGCGTGGTGGTCGGCGCGTTCTGATTGCTGTTCGAGGAGGGTGCGGGCGTGGAAGCCGGGGCAGGTGAAGGGGTGGGTGTGGCGGTTTGCGACGGGTTGTTTTTCGGTGGCGACTCAGCCGCCTTCCGAAAGAATAATCCGTACAGCAGGGCGCAGGCCGAAAGTACCGCCAGGATGCAGACGCCGATGAACCCGAACGTCCGGGAGGACGAGGGTTGCGTCGCGGGCGGCGGCGGCGTGGCGGAAGGGGTTTCGGATGGTGCAACCGCGGTCATCTGGCGGGTCAGACCGAGCCCGCCGGTGAGAGATGATTCGGCGGACCTGGCGCTCGCGGACTTGGCGGCGGGACCGTCGACGGCCACCAGTTCCTGAGTCGGCGTTCCCTCGTCGGTCAGGGTCGCTTCGTCGCCGGAAGTAAAGGCATCCACCTCGGTCGGCAGCGGCAGCCGGACGTCGCGCTCGATGTTTTCGACCTGATAGGTTCCGTCACCATCGGGAAGCGGGATGCCGTTCCCGGTGAAGTGCATCAGCATCACGGTGATGTTGTCTTCCCCGCCGCGTTCGTTGGCGGCCCGGATCATCTCCTGGCAGGCCATCGGCAGGTCGCCGCGAACGGCGTTGAAGATTTCGAGCATCTCTTCGCCATTGATCTTGCCCGAGAGGCCATCGCTGCACAGCAGCACCACGTCATCGCGGCGAACCGACACCCGGTCCATCGCCACCACGACGTTCGGCGTCGCGCCGAGCGCCTGAAGGATGACGTTCTTGTAGGGATGATTCTCGGCCTCGGCGCGGGAAATGTGGTTCGACTGGATCAACTGCTCGACCAGCGACTGATCGGTCGTCAACTGGGCAACCTGACCGCGCCGGATGAGATAGGCCCGGGAGTCCCCGATCTGCGCCAGAAACAGCGTGTCGCCCTGAATCCCCACCCCCGTGAAAGTTGCACCCATGCCGGCGTATTCGGCATTGGTCTGGCTCTTGTGGTTGATCAGGACGTTGGCCCGCTCGACGGCGAACCGAAGGCGTTCGGGAAACGGAAAGGCCTGAAACTCGGGGTTGTTCTGGAAACGCATCATGCCGTCGCGGACGGTGGTGACCGCCATCTGGCTCGCGACCTCGCCCGCCAGTGCGCCGCCCATGCCGTCGGAAACCGCGAACAGTGCGCCCTGCTCTCTCTGGACGAAGCCGAGCAACTCCGGCGGCGGCCCCGGGTGGTCAGCCGTCCAGTACGCCGCGGAACTGAGGTCTACGGCCAGAAAGTTGTCTTCATTTCCCTGGCGCACCATACCCACGTCGGTTTGGGCAAAGATCCTGATTTGAACAGAATCGTCAGTGCTGATATTCGCTTGTGTCATATCCGGTTGCTATCGTGACGAATCGGGGGTGCCGCGACGGGAGCGCCATCCGGTGAACGGGAGGACGTTCCGGCGACGGCAGACGAACCCGTCTGACGTAAATTCGGCTCCGTCAGCGTAAGGTTGGCGGAACCGTGGGGTGCAAAGATAGTGCGCCGGCGTCGCTTCGGCAATCCCCAGGCCGAAGACGGCGACGATTTCAGCGGACCCGACCAGACGCCCCGAAGGTGCGTTCAGCGCGCCAGCCGCACAGGAAACGACAAAACCAAAATGCGAACGATGACGGCAGTATAGCCAAGCCGTGCCCCCGACACTAGCGGAAATTCGCGTATCGGACGTGTTTTCAGAGTTTTGCCAACGCCCCGTCGAGGTCGGCAACCAGGTCTTCGATATCTTCGATGCCGACCGACAGCCGGACCAGCCCGTCGGTGATGCCCAACCGGGCCCGGTCGGCTTCCGGCACGCTCGCATGCGTCATCGACGCCGGATGGCATACCAGACTTTCGACCCCGCCGAGCGATTCCGCCAGCGCGAAGACCTTGAACCCTTCCAGCACCACCCGCGCCCGGTCGAGCGACCCGACCTCGAAGGCGATCATTCCGCCGAAGCCGCGCATCTGCCGCTGGGCCAGCGCGTACTGCGGATGCGATCCCAGTCCCGGATAGTAAACCTTTTCAACCTTCGGATGTTCGCTCAGGAAGCCCGCGATGGCCCGGCCGTTCGCGTCGTGCTGCTTCATCCGCACCGCGAGCGTCTTGATGCCCCGCAGGGTGAGCCAGGCGTCCATCGGTGAGAGAATCGCCCCGGCGGCATTCTGGATGTACCCCATCCGCGCCGCCAGGTCGGGGTCCGTCACGATGACCGCCCCGCCGACGCTGTCGCTGTGGCCGTTCAGATATTTGGTCGTCGAATGCACCACGATGTCGGCCCCGAGTTCGAGCGGACGCTGCAAATAGGGCGACATGAAGGTGTTGTCCACCACGACGTGCAGCCCGCGCGGGCGCGCGAGATCGGCGATGGCCCGGATGTCGCACAGACTCATCACCGGGTTGGTCGGGGTTTCCAGAAAAACCATCTTGGTATTTGGACGGATCGCCGCCTCGACGTTGCCGACTTCCGCCGCGTCGACGTAGCTGAACGACAGGCCGAAGTTGGTCAGAATCAGTTCGAACAGGCGATAGGTCCCGCCATAGGTGTTGTCCGAAACGATGACGTGGTCGCCCGCCTTGAGACAGGTCGTCATGACGGCGTGGGTCGCGGCCATTCCCGAAGCGAAACCGAATCCCGCGACGCCGCCTTCGAGCGCGGCGACGTT
>JAAFHI010001064.1 GCA_013298335.1 Actinomycetota bacterium | reverse complement strand
CAAATCGACCGACGGCGGCAAAACGTGGAAAAAACTGAGCAAGGGGCTGCCGGAAGGCGAACTGGGCCGCATCGCGCTCGCGGTCGCGCCCACGCGCCCGAACCTCATCTACGCCAACGTCGAAAGCAAGAAAACCGCGCTCTACGTGTCGGAGGACCTCGGCGAAAGCTGGAGAGTCGTCAACGACGCCAACGGCAGCGTGAAGGGTCGCCCCTTCTACTTCAGCCTGCTGGTGGTGGACCCCAAGGATTACAAGCGGGTCTACAAACCGGCGACGACGACCGCGCTCAGCAAGGACGGCGGAAAGTCGTTCTCCTCGGTCGCCAACAGCACCCACTCGGACCACCACGCGCTCTGGATAGACCCGAACAACACCAACCACATCCTGCTCGGCACGGACGGCGGCGTGTATGAATCGGTTGACGGCGCAAACACGTTCCGCTTCCTGCGCTCGATTCCGGTCGCGCAGTTCTACCATGTGTACGCCGATAACCAGACGCCCTACAACGTTTACGGCGGGTTGCAGGACAACGGCACGTGGACCGCGCCGTCCCAGAAGTCGGGCGGCATCAACAACAGCGATTGGCGCAATGTCGGTTTCGGCGACGGGTTCTGGGCCTTCAGCGATCCCACCGACAACAACCTCGTCTACGTCGAATCGCAGGGCGGCAACCTCGCCCGGTTCAACAAGACCACCGGCGAGGCGAAATTCATCGCTCCGGCGCGCAAGGAAGGCGAGCCGAAACTGCGGTTCAACTGGAATACCCCGCTCACGCCGGGTCGCAAGAATCCATTGAACATTTATGTCGGCGCGCAGTTTCTCTATCGCTCGAAGGACAAGGGCGAGTCGTGGGAGAAAATTTCTCCCGATTTGACGACCAACGACCCCGCCAAGCAGAAACAGGACGAATCGGGTGGTCTGACGCTCGACAACTCGACGGCGGAAAATCACTGCACGATTTTCGCCATCAACGAATCGCCGCTCGATGAAAAGGTCGTCTGGGTCGGAACGGACGACGGCAACGTGCAGGTCACCCGCGACGCGGGCAAAACCTGGACCAACGTCACCGAAAACCTGACCGGGCTGCCGAAAAACACCTGGTGCAGCAGCATCGAAGCCTCGAAGTTCGCGCTCGGCACGGCCTACGCCACCTTCGACGGCCACCAGACCGGCGATCTGAAAACCTACATCTATAAGACGACGGATTTCGGAAAGACCTGGACGGCCATCACCGGCGGCGAGATCAAGGGCTATGCCCACGTCGTCCGCGAGGACACCGTCAACGCCAACCTGCTCTTCGCGGGAACGGAATTCGGCCTTTTCATCTCCATCGACGGTGGTGAAGTCTGGTCGAAATTCACCGGCGGACTGCCGAACGTGGCGGTGCGCGATGTGTTCATCCACCCGCGCGAGGGCGATCTGATCCTCGCCACCCACGGACGCGGCGTCTACATCGTGGACGACATCTCGCCCCTGCGCCAACTGACGGCCCAGGCGCTCGATGCCCCGGTGACGTTCTTCCAGACGCGGCCCTCGATCCTGAGCCAGACCGTCATCTCACAGGGATTTCCGGGGGACGACGAATTCACCGGCGAGACGGTCCCCGACGCGGCCTACATCACCTACTACCTGAAGGAACGGCACATTGTCGGCGATTTCAAGGTCGAGGTGTACAACGCGGAAGGCAAACTCGTCTCCACCCTTCCCGGCGGCAAGCGCCGGGGCATCAACCGCATCGAATGGCAGACCCGGCTGAAGCCGCCGAAAGTGCCGCGTTCAGAAGCGGGCGGCGCGCCGCTGTCCGGACCGAATCTGCTCGAAGGGATCTACACGGTGAAGCTGCTCAAGGGCAAGGACACCTACACCGGGACGATCACCCTCACCGCCGATCCGAAGTCGCCGCACACGGCGGCTGACCGCAAGTTGAAGCAGGTCACGCAGTTGAAGCTCTACGATCTGCTCGGCCAGTTGTCCTACACCGACGCGTCAACCGTGGATGCGCGCGACAAGGCCCGCGAACGGGCCAAACAGCTCGGCTCGGATGCCGCCAACAAGGACCTCGTCGCGCAACTCAC
>JAAFHI010000512.1 GCA_013298335.1 Actinomycetota bacterium | reverse complement strand
CAGCACCAGCCGTTCGGGTTCGGCGACCGGCAGCTTTCTGAACAGAATGGCGTCGGCCAGGCTGAACAGCGCCGTATTCGCTCCGATTCCCAGCGCCAGGGTGAGCAGCGCGACGACCGTAAAGCCGGGCTGTTTGACGAACATCCGAAGCGCAAACCGAAGGTCCTGGAGAAATGTTTGCATGGGGGCACCTCGTGGGGGGAAAGGATGAAGGATGAGGGATGAAGGATGAAGAAGAAGGGATGAAGGATGAGGGATGAAAAAATGCAGAGACGGTCGGACGTCGGAGTCAGTCGGAAGGCTGAATCAAAAGAGGCAAAACAGAAAAAGGGAAACCTGAGAGATGGAAAATGAACTGAGGAGCAAAATAAATGACGGAGGGAAGGAAAATGCTTGACGCGGGTGATGGGGCCGGGATGCTTTTTCATCCTTCATCCTTCATCCTTCATCCTTCATCCTTCATCCTTCATCCTTCATCCTTCATCCTTCATCCTTCATCCTTCATCCTTCATCCTTCATCCTTCATCCTTCATCCTTCATCCTTCATCGTCACTCGCTTCGCAGGGCTTCCATCGGATCGACGCGCGACGCGCGGCGCGCGGGAATCAGACAGGCCAGCAGCGCGGTCAGCGCGAGCACGAACGGAACGAGCGCGAAGGTCATCGGGTCGGTCGCCGTCACGCCGAACAGCAGACTCGCCATCGCGCGCGTGAGCAGGAAGGACAGTCCGAGGCCGAGCACGATGCCGATGACGGTCAGCACCAGACCCTGCTTCACGATCAGGCGCAATACGTTGGAAGTTTCCGCGCCGAGCGCCATGCGGATGCCGATTTCGCGCGTCCGCTGGGCGACCGAGAATGCCATCACGCCATACAGCCCGATCATTGTCTGGAGCAGCGCGATGCCCGCGAAAATCTCGACGAGCAGCGCGTTGAACTTCGGACGGGCGATGTTGGCCCCGACGTACTGTTCGAGGGTCTTCACGTTGTACATCGGCAAATCCGCGTCAATTTCGTGAACCGCCTTTTCGATTGACGCCGCCAGTACGCTCGGGTCGCCACTGGTGCGGATGACGAGTGTGCTGTCGAACGGCACCTGGAACGACGACAGGTAAATCGTCGGTGCCGCCGCCCGCGACAGCCCGCGCTGCTTGACGTTCCCGACCACGCCGATGATTTCGCGCATCGGCGGCTCGCCGCTGGAAGCCGAGATGCTCGGCTCGATGCGCTTGCCGATCGGGTTTTCGTTGGGGAAGTACTTCTGGACGAATGCCTCGTCCACGATGACGACCGGCGGCGCGGCGAGCGTGTCACGGTCGTTGAAATCGCGGCCTTCCTTCAGTGCAATCCGCATGGCCGTGAAGTATTTCGGCGACACGACCCCGAGCGGCGCGGCGTCGTTGTAGCGCGCGCCCTTGTTTTCGCGCGGTCGTCCCTCGATGTTGAAACCGACGGCCATGTTGCCGTTGCTCATCGGAAGCGGGGTGACCGAACCGACGACTTCGACGCCGGGCACGCTCGCGAGGCGTTCGCGTATCCGCCGGTTCACTTCGGCCTGCTGCTCGGGCTTGTTGTATTTGGTGGCGGGCAAATCATAGGACGCGGTCAGGACGTTTTTCGGGTCGAAGCCGGGGTTGACGTTGAGCAGTCTGATCAGGCTCGTGGCGAGGAGTCCCGCGCCGATGAGCACGACCAGCGTGACGGCCACTTCGCCGATCACGAGCAGGTTGCGGACCCGAATCCGGTCGCCGCCCGCGCTCGCGCCGCGACTGCCTTCATGAATCGTCTTCACGAGGTCCGGTTTCAGGGCGTAGAGCGCGGGCGCGATGCCGAAAAGAATCCCGGTCAGGACCGACGCGGCCAGGGTGAAGGCGAACACGCCGAGATCGAGTCTGACTTCGGCGAGGCGCGGCAGGTCTTCGGGAATCAGTTTCACGAAGAACGGCAGGCCCCAGACCGCAAGCTGCCAGCCGAGACATCCGCCGAGCGCGGACAGGCTGACGCTCTCGGTCAGCATCTGCCGCAGGACCCGCGCCTGACTGGCCCCGATGGCGAGCCGGACGGCGATTTCCTTCTGGCGGGCGACGGCGCGGGCGAGCATGAGATTGGCGATGTTGGCGCAGGAAATGAGCAGGACGCAGGCGACCACGCCGAACAGAACCCAGAGCGTCGTCCGGGCCTCGCCGACGACCGAATCGTGAAACGGTTCCGCCGTCGCGCCGAAGCCGGTGTTGGTTTCGGGAAACTGGCTTTCGAGCTGTTTGGCCACGCCCGAGGCTTCCGACGCGGCCTGTTCCGGCGCGACGCCCGGCTTGAGGCGACCGATGGCTTGCAGGAAGTGGCTGCCCCGTTCGTAGAGCAGCGGGGTGTCCTCCGGGTTGTCGCGTTCGCCTGAGATGCCCATCGGGACCCAGGCTTCGACGGTCCGGGCCTGAATCGGAAACTGAAACGCCGGGGGCATGACGCCCGCCACCCTGAACGACTTGCCGTTGACGGTCACCGGTTTGCCGATGATGGCCGGGTCGCCGCCGAAACGGACTTTCCACGTTGTGTCGCTCAGAATCAGCAGCCGTCCGTTCGGCCCGCCGCCGGGAACGTCGTCGGCGTAGGTGAAATCACGTCCGAGCGCGGGCTTGACGCCGAGCAGGGCAAAGGTCTGCGCCGAAATCGAATATCCCTGAAGGTGCAGCGGCACGCCGTTTCCGGTCAGCGTCAGATCGGCATGGGCATAGGCCGCGAATTCCGTATAGAGCGTGCTCCGGGTGCGCAGGTCGGCGAAATCCGGATAGGACATCGGACGTGGCTCGTGACTCGGCGAACGGCTCACGACCGACCCGACCGCCACCAGACGTTCCGGATCGGCATAGGGCAGCGGTTTCAAGAGAACCGTATTGACGACGCTGAAAATGGCCGTGTTCGCGCCGATGCCGATGGCGAGCGTCAACAATGCGACCGCCGTGAAGCCGGGTTGCTTGAGAAATGTCCGTAATCCGAAACGAAGGTCTTGAAGAAGGATTCGCATGGCACGTTACCTCTTGAAAACGATTGCAGACGGCGGGAAATCAGGTGTGCGTGATTGAATAAAACAATTTGCGTGCCACAAAAAAAGCCCCATTCGGGGCCGTTTCCCTCGACTTTCCTCGTATTTTTGTTCGCTTTTGGGAAGCGGTCGTCCCACAAACGAACAGTAAAGCGAGTCTCGGGAGTCTTGGGAGTCTGGTGAGTCTTGGGAGTCGAAAGCAAAACAGTCTTTGACTCTCAAGACTCTCAAGACTCCCAAGACTCCCAAGACTCTCAAGACTCCCAAGACTCTCAAGACTCTCAAGACTCTCAAGACTCATTCATGTCGGAGCGCCGTCAACGGGTCGGTCATCGCCGCGCGGCGCGCCGGCAGCCAGCAGGCGAGGAGCGCGACGGCGGCGAGCAGGAGCGCGACGCCGATAAAGGTGAGCGGGTCGTTGGTACTGACCCCGAACAGCAGGGTTTTGAGCGTCCGCGAGAGAATGAGCGAGGCAATCAGGCCGATGCCGATGCCGCTCAGAATCAAGGTCAGGCCCTGGTTCAGTACCAGTCGGACGACATCCGAGGCCCGCGCGCCGAGGGCGACGCGGACACCGATTTCGCGCGTCCTTTGGGCCACGGTAAAGGCCATCACGCCGTAGATGCCGACTGCGGCCAGCAGCAGCGCGATGCCCGCGAAGATGGCGAGCAGCGCGGCATAGAGACGCGGTTGCGCCACGCCCGCCGAAATCTGTTCGGAAAGCAGAATCGGTTTTTGTACGTCGCGGCCCGGATCGAGCGCGTGGAGCGAATCATTGATGCCCGCGGCGGCGGTGAGCGGATGATCCGAGGTCGTCCGCACGACGAGGTAATGCGAAAACCACGGAATCTGCGCGAACGAGGCATAGACCTCGGGCTGCGTTTCCTTG
>JAAFHI010000513.1 GCA_013298335.1 Actinomycetota bacterium | reverse complement strand
CATCGGCATAAAATCGTGATCGCGGGAAATCACGACTGGGGGTTCGAGCGCGAACCGGCGGCGGCGCGGCGCGCGCTGACCAACGCGATCTATCTCGAAGACGCAGCCATCGAACTCGAAGGCGTGAAGTTTTACGGTAGTCCGTGGCAGCCGTGGTTCATGAACTGGGCGTTCAATCTGAAAACCGACGCCGAACTGCGCGCCAAATGGGACCTCATTCCCGATGGAACGGATGTGTTGATTACGCACGGGCCACCGCGCGGTTTTCACGACCGGACAATCACCTTCGACGAGGTCGGATGCCTCGAACTGCGCAAGACGGTTGAACGAATCGCCCCCCGACTGCATATTTTCGGACATATCCACGAAGGGTACGGTCATACCGCCGCCGGGCCGACGCGATTTCTCAACGCCTCGACCTGCGATGTGTTCTATCGTCCGGTGAATCCCCCACTCGTGATTGACTTTGAATTCGCCTGAAATTCCTGAATGCCCCGTCTTTTTCTCCTCTGTCTCTGGCTCATGCTCGGAGTGCCGGGTCTCGTCACGGCTCAAACCCCGACCGACGCCGCGAGCGAAGTCGGCGCCCCGGTGCGGTTCAACGGGCGCGTGCTGTTTCGCGTCCGCGAACGGATCGGGCCGTTCAGCCCGCAGGAACGCGCCGCCGCCGTCGAGCGCCGCCTGACCGAAGTTTCGGGCAATCCCTTTTCCGGCGACGCGCCGCTTCACGTCACCGATTACGACACGACCACCGACGTCGAGGTCGGCGAAACGGTCATCCTGACCGTGACTGACGCCGACGCCGCCACCAACCGGACCACGCGCCTGGCGCTCGCGCAGAACCGCGCCGAGATTCTCCGGCAGGCACTCAACGAAAACCGGCGAAATTACGACCCGCGCACGCTGGCGGTCGGCGTCGGGCTGACGCTGCTCACCACGCTCATCTTTTTCGGCCTCGCGATTCCGGCGGGCCGGGTTGTCCGGCGGACGATTGAAAGTTACCGGCTGGGTCGGGCCCGCCCGCTGCGCCTCAAACCGATTCACCATCTGGATGAACTCACGGCGGGCCAGTTTCACCACGCCGTCGCCGGGGCCATCGGCGTCGGCTGGTTGGCGGTTCGGGTGGCGCTGGTCGGCCTCTACTTCCCGCTCGTACTGAGTTTTTTCCCGTCCACCCGCGGCATTTCGAAAACCTTCTGGAGTTACGCCCTCAAGCCGCTCGGCACGCTCTGGGGCCTGTTCCTGTTTTATCTGCCGAACCTGCTGTTCCTGCTGACCATCGCCGTGCTGACCTTCTACGCGGTCAAACTGTCGCGGCTGTTCTTCCAGGCCGTCGAGCGGGGGCAACTCAAATTCTCGGGATTCGACACCGAATGGGCCTGGCCGACCCACAAGATTACCGCCCTGTTCATCATCGCCTCGGCGCTGGTCGTGGCGTTTCCCTATCTGCCGGGCTCGGAATCGCCCGCCTTTCGCGGCGTGACCATTTTTCTGGGCGCGATTTTCTCGTTTGCTTCGAGTTCGGCGATTTCCAACATCGTCAGCGGGGTGATGCTGACCTACACCGGGGCGTTCCGCCTCGGCGACCGGGTGAAAATCGGCAGCGAAATCGGCGACGTCACGGAAAAAACGCTGCTCGTGACCCGCATCCGCACCATCAAGAACGAACTCATCTCGATTCCGAACACGCAGGTCCTGAGCACCAGCATCGTCAACTACACCGCATTGGCGAAAACCGACGGGCTGATTCTGAACACGACGATTACCATCGGGTACGACGCGCCGTGGAAGCGCGTCCATGAACTGCTGATCGCCGCCGCGCGCGATACGCCGGATGTGCTGCCCGAACCCGCGCCGTTCGTGCTCACCACGGGCCTGAACGACTACAATGTCAGCTATCAACTGAATGCCTTCACCCGCAACCCGCACCGGATGATCGTCATTTACGGCAATCTCCACGAGAACATCCAGAACCGGTTCAACGAAGGCGGCGTCGAAATCATGTCGCCCGCCTTCACCGCGCTGCGCGACGGCAATCACGTAACGATTCCGGGCGATCAGGTGCCGGAAAACTACACAGCGCCGGGTTTTCAGGTAGAAATAAGAAAAGAACCCTAGTCCGATTGTCACGACAGCCCTCCTTCACGGTCAGGCTGCCGCTTTCGTCCGGTATTTATGAAAGTCAGCCTCCCGATCTTCATTGAAGAAATCGTCGAAGGGAAAGCCGCCCGCTACCGCGCGCGGCCCCTTTTCGCGACCGAGCCGTTCGCCGTGGACGAGGTCGTCAGCCGCGCCGTGACCAAACTGGCCGACAAGGTCCGGCGCGAACTCGACGCGCTCGCCAAAAATCCCCGCCACGATGAACTCGCCGACCGGCTCTACTGCCCCGAAATCGAGGACATCACCTATCGGGAAGACATGGAAATCGGGAAACGGTTCGTCCGGACGCAGCTTCTGATCGCGCAGTTCTCGGCCCTCAACGGAAAAGTGGGATTTTTCCCGACGCTGCCGGAGGTGTGGTTTCACGTCCGGCGGGGCGAATCGCTGACCCAGCGCGCAAGCGATGCGCTCGCCAAATACGTCCGCAAATTCGAAAAGGAACAGCGCGGCGGCGACGACATCGAAAACCTCATCCAGCAGGTGACCGCCAAGACGAAACGCTGGACCTCGGTGCTCGAACTGGCCGTCAACCCGCCCCTCATCGCGAAACCCTCGATCAAAAACCTGTTCGCGATGCTCGGCGGCGAAGAAGACATGGACGGCGCGGCGGAACTCGAAACCGTCGGACGCTGCCTCGACCGGCTCTATCCCGACGAACTCGACCGCGTTTCCTGTCGCGCTGACGAATTCGACGAACTCCACCGTCTGCTCGACCTCGATGACCGGCGGCCCGTGCTGCTCGTCGGCGAACGGATGGTCGGAAAGACCGCGCTCGTTCACGAATACGTCTTCCACAACACCGAACGCTGGCGCAAACGCGACGCGACCCGCCGCAACGTCTGGCTCGTCTCGCCCCAGCGTTTGATTTCGGGCATGTCGTTCGTCGGTCAGTGGGAAAAACGCCTGCTCGCCATCGTGGACGAAATTTCGCGGAAAGAGCATGTGCTCTACATTGACGACCTGCTCGGCATGTTTCAGGCGGGCCAGTCGGCGCAGTCAAACCTGAACGTCGCCCACGTTTTGAAACGGTTCGTTGAGCGACGCGACATCCGGGTGCTGGCCGAGACCACGCCGGAGGCGCTGCGGATTTTTCGTGAAAAGGATCGGGCCTTCGCCGATCTCTTTCATATCGTTCCGGTTCGCGAGACGAGCGATGCCGACACGCTCCGGATTCTCATCGGCGGCATGCGTCGGCTCGAAGCCCGCCACGACTGCCGGTTCGACTTCGACGCCCTGCCGACCGTGCTCGACGTGCAGCGCCGGTTTGTCCGCGACGCCTCGTTTCCCGGCAAGGCGATGACCTTCCTGCAACGGGTGGCGGTCAAGCACAAGCACGGCACGGTCACGCGCGACGCCGTGCGCGAGGAATTTCACGTTCAGACCGGCGTCTCGCTGGCGGTGCTCGACGAACGCACCGTGCTCCGACGCAAGGATGTCGCCGACGCCATCCGGCGCGACGTGGTCGGACAACCCGCCGCCATCGAAGCCGCCGCCGATGTCGTCGCCGCGCTCAAGGCCCGCCTCAACGATCCGGGCCGACCGCTCGCAACGTGGCTTTTTCTCGGTCCGACCGGCGTCGGAAAAACCCACATGGCGAAGGCGTTTGCCAAATATCTTTTCGGCGGCGAGGAAAAACTCCTGCGCTTCGACATGAACGAATTCGCGTCGCCCTACAACGTGGCGCGGCTCGTCGGCACGTTCGACCAGCCGGAGGGCCTGCTCACCTCGGCGGTGCGGCGGCAGCCCTACTGCGTGATTCT
>JAAFHI010000313.1 GCA_013298335.1 Actinomycetota bacterium | reverse complement strand
CCCCGGTACGTTCGTCAGGAGTAAAAGCGTTTCCGCCCGGAGCGCGCCCGCGATGGTTGCCGCGCCGCGATCGCCGTCGATGTTGAGCGCTTCGCCCGCTTCCGAAATCGCAAGCGGTGCAATCACCGGGACGAGTCCGGCGTCGAGCAGGGATGAAAGAAGCACTGTATTCACGCGGGTCGGTGTACCGGTCCAGTCATCGCGGATGATCCGCTGACGTCCGTTTTCGACGATGCGGATGGCCTCTTTTCGTTTGGCTTCAAGAACCCGTCCGTCGAGGCCGGAAAGCCCGACTGCGTTCACGCCGAGCGCCTGGAGTTTCTCGACGAGACGCCGATTGATGCCTGCCGTCGCCATCATGAGAATTTCGAGCGTCCGGCGGTCGGTCACTCGGCTCGTATGACCCGAAACCGACGTGACGAACTTCGGGGGGTGGCCGAGTTGTTCCGCCAGCCGGTTGGTTTCATCCGAGCCGCCGTGGACTATGACGAAGCGTTCGCCGTCGCGGTGAAGCTGGGCGAGGTCGGTGCAAAGAGTGTCGATGCCGATGCCTTCCGCACCGCCGATCTTGATGACGAACATGATTCAGTTTCCGTTTTCAGCAGTTCTGGTGTTTCGGTTGCATTCGTGGAACCGTGGAATTTCAATATCTATGCGGGTTTTCGCGCCCGAATCGCCTGATTGATCATGACCGGCCCGAGTACACCGCCCGCCTTGTCCATCAGTCCGAGAAGCGGGTGCAGCAGCGACACCTGAAACGGCAGAAGGTGCAGACCGAAGTGCATTTCCACGGTGAAGCCGTGATCCCGCAGCCACTTTGGAAGTTCAACGTACCCCGGCCAGTTTTCATATCCCTGATAGGGCCGGAGCTTAAGCGCCTCGGCGATGTAGACCGACCATTTCCACGACCAGTTGGGGCAGGTCAGCGCCAGAATCCCGCCCGGTTTCAATACCCGGAACATTTCACCGGTCGCCTTTCGCGGGTCGGTCGTGTGCTCGATCATTTCCGAACTCACGACGATGTCGAAGGTCGCATCGGGGAACTTCAAATCGAGCGCATCCCCCACGACGCAGGTGCTCGAACATTTACGCGCCACCTCGGCCAGCAGTTTTTCTCCGACGTCGAGCGAGGTGACCCGTGCGCCGCGTTCGCAGGCGGCTTTTGAAAACCAGCCCGTCCCGCAGCCGTCGTCGAGCAGGCTTTTGCCGGTGATGTCTTCCGGAAGGAGTTTTTCGTAAACGGCTTTCACGCGCGTTTCCAGATCGTACCGGTTCATGGCCGCATCGAACTGGGATGCGAACTCCTCATAGAAGTACTTCTTGTCGCGAACGGCTTGGCTTTCCATCATTCGGCCCTTTCCGACTGGTTGTATTTCGGTTGACCGTTTATAGGGCCAACCCCAGTGGAGAGTCACGCCGGATGAAGTCCGAAGAAGCCGAGCCCCGTGCGTTCATCGAAGCCGCACATCAGATTCATGCACTGAACCGCCGTGCCCGCCGCGCCTTTCATCAGGTTGTCGATGGCGCAGAAGGTGACGATGCGTCCGGTATTGTCATCGAGCGCCCAGCCCACGTCGGCGAAGTTGCTGCCCGCGAGAATCTTCGGTTCGGGGTGGCGGTGGAGTCCCTGCCGGTCGTGGACGATTCGTACAAATGGCTCGTTTCCATAGGTTCCGCGAAAAATTTTCCACAGATCGCGCTCGGCGAGCGGTTCGCGAAGGAAGCCGTGGCAGGTTGCGAGCGCGCCACGGACCATCTCGACCGACGTAATCGACAGGTGGACGTTTTCAATGCCGAGTACGGCCCGGACTTCCGCCGTATGACGATGGCCGACGGGGGCAAACGAGCGTACGACACCGCTGCGTTCCGCGTGGTGGCTCGCGTCGGTTGCTTCCGCGCCGCCTTCCGACGATCCGACCTTTATTTCCGCGATGATGTCGCGGCTCGGGTCGAGGACCCCGGCCCGCGCGAGGGCCAGCAACGCAAGGTTGGTCGCGGTCGCGTTGCAGCCGACGCCGCTCACGAACCTGGCTTCGCGCAACTGTTCGCGATTGATCTCGGGCAGGCCGTAGACGAATTGCGAAAGAAATTCGGGGTTCGGGTGCGGTCCGCCGTACCACCGGGCGTATTCGTCAGGGTCGCTCAACCGGAAATCCGCCGAGCAGTCCACGATGCGCGGTGCGAGGGCGGCGAAGCGTTCGATGTTCTTCGCGGCGCTGCCGTGGGGAAGGGCGAGAAAGAGCAGATCGCAGGGTTCGAGCGTTTCCTGCGTGGTGTATTGCAGATCGGTCGCGCCACGCAGATTCGGATGGGTTGAATAGATGTACTGCCCGGCTCGCCGCTCCGACGTGACCTGCCGGACCTCGACGTTCGGATGCGCCAGCAGCAACCGTAAAAGTTCACCCCCGACGTAACCCGATCCACCAACGATTGAAACCTTGAGTTGAGAGTTGAGAGTTGAGAGTTGAGAGTTCATGCGGTGGCCTCCAGAGCAGATGGCGAAGACGCCGGGGCCGGGACGACCGAGGTTGAATCCGATTGAAAATTCTCAATTCTCAATTCTGAATTCTCAATTACAAAGTCCACCATTCGTCCGGGGATGTTCACGCCGGTGGTGTCGATGCTGTTGCGGAATTCCATCGTGTGATTGACCTCGATGACGAGCAGGCGTCCGTCGTGATCTTCGACGAGGTCCACCGCGAGGATGCCGCCGCCTACCGCTTTCGCGGCTTGCAGTGCAATCTCCCCGACCGCGCCGCTGACCGGGCAGTTGGACGCCTTGCCGCCGCGGGCGGTGTTGGTGATCCAGTGGTCGCTCGTGCGGTAGATGGCGCAGATCGGTTCATCGCCGACCACGAAGGCGCGAATGTCGCGGCCCGGTTTCCGGATGAGTTCCTGAATGTAGAAAATCTGCTGTTGCCATGAGCCGAGCGTCGCGCGGTCTTCGAGGACGGCTTCCGCCGCGTCGCGGTCGTTGACCCGCGCGACCATGCGTCCCCACGAGCCGACGACAGGTTTGATGACCGCCGGGTAGCCCAATTCCTCGATGGCCGCGAGCGCCGATTCGGGCGTGAAGGCGAGCGCCGTTTTCGGAAGCGGCACGCCCGCGCGTTCGAGCGCGATGTGGGTGAGCGCCTTGTCGCCGCAGGTGGCAACGACGTTGGCGGCATTCACGCAGCGTACGCCCCAGCTTTCGAGCGTCTGCAAGGTGTAGAGCGTTCTGCCGAAGCTGATCGAACGCTCGAACACCGTGTCGTAGTCGAAGTTCCGCCGGTCAAAACGGAGCGCGAGTTCGCCGTCGTCAATCCGGTCATAGGCCACACCGCGCCGGTCGAGTTCGGCGATCAACAGCTTTTCTTCCACGCGAATGCGGGAACACAACAATGCGAGCTTCATGATTCATCCTGAAAAGAAGGGGTTAAAGCATGCGCGCAGGATGCGCGCGCTCCATCGCGCGGTCCATTACTCGCCCCAGTCCTCCTGAACTTCGGGGGCAAGCTCGACGGTGAGGGTGGGCGTGACCGTCTGGACTTCGAGTTCCGCGCCGCAGTCGGGGCAGGCGAGGATTTCGCCGACCATCACATCGGACGGGACGCGGACGTTTCCGCCGCATTCGGTGCAGAGAACGGTTTGATGGGCAGGGGCGGTGGCGGTCGTTGACATGACTTTTTTCTCCTTTGGTTTTTCTTTGTGTCTTTGTGTCTTTGTGTTCGGAAAAAACACGAAGACACGAAGGCACAAAGACACGAAGTTTAAGACCTGAGCGCCGTGACGACGGCGTTCGTGAGTGTTCCGGTCGTGGCCGTGCCGCCGAGATCGGGCGTCAGCGGGCCGGTTTCGATGACAGTGCGGATGGCGGCGCGGATGTTTCGTGAGCGTTCCGTTTCACCAAGAAAATCGAGCATCGCGGCAGCGGCGGCGATGGCGGCGAGCGGGTTGGCGATGCCCTGTCCGGCGATGTCGGGCGCGGAGCCGTGAACCGGTTCGAAAACGCCGGTGTTGTTCCCGAGGTTGGCGGAAGCCGCGAGGCCGAGGCCGCCGCCCCACGCGCTCGCGACGTCGGACAGGATGTCGCCGAAAAGATTGGTCGTGACGATCACGTCAAACTGTTCGGGCCGCCGCGCCAGTTGGTACGCGCAGTTGTCCACGAGCATCTCGTTGACCTCGATGCCTTCGCGATCCCGTAAAACTTCAAGCGCGGTTTCACGAAACAGGCCGCAGGTTTCGCGCAGGACGTTGGCCTTGTGGACGACTGTAATCCGGCGGCGTCCGTTGGCGCGGGCGAGGTCGAGCGCAAACCGTGCGATGCGACGACTCGCTTCGCGGGTGACCACGCGGGTGGCCGTGGCGCGGTTTTCCTCGCGGGTTTCGATGCCGCTGTAAAGCCCTTCGGTATTTTCGCGGACGACCACAATGTCCACGCCGGGTCGCGCATCGGGCAACGGCAGCGACTGAACGGGCCGAATGCAGGCGTAGAGATCAAGTTCCCGGCGCAGGGCCACAATCGGACTGCGATAGCCCGCGACTCTTTCGCTTGGCGACGACACCGCGCCGAACAGCGTGGCGCTGGCCTGACGTACGAGTTCGAGGGTCGCATCGGGCAGGGCCGTGCCGCGTCGTTCAAAGGTTTCCCAACCGGCTTCGGCTTCGACGTACCGTGCGGCAAAACCGGCGGCGTCCAGCACCGCGCGGGCCGCGGGAATCACTTCGCGTCCGATACCGTCGCCGGGGATGAGGCAGATGGTGTTCATAAAAGGATGAAGGATGAGGGATGAAGGATGAAGAAGAAGGGTGTTTTTAAATTCATCCTTCATCCCTCATCCTTCATCCTTTCAGACGGGGAACCGTTGATGTTCGCGGTAGTACGGCACGATGCCGCCCGCATTCCAGATGTCGCGCATGAAGCTCGGCGGCGGCGGCAATTGAATCGACTGGCCGCGCGTGTTGATGCGGCTGTTGGTCAGATCGAGTTCAATCGTTTCGCCGTCATCGAGCCACGAAAGATCGGCTTCGAACAGCGGAATCCCGAGGTTCAAGGCGTTGCGATAGAAGATGCGGGCGAAGGACGGCGCGATGATGGCCCCGATGCCGACGAGCTTGAGCGCCTGTGGGGCGTATTCGCGGGATGAACCGCAGCCGAAATTGGCTTCGGCGATCAGTATGTCGCCGGGCTGCACGGTGCTTGCGAACTCGGGCCGGGCCTCGATGAACGGGTACTTCCGCAGTTCCGCTTCCGAGGTCATGTAGGGCGCGAACCGCCCCGGTACGATTTGGTCGGTGTTGACGT
>JAAFHI010000822.1 GCA_013298335.1 Actinomycetota bacterium | reverse complement strand
TTTTTTGCCTCTGCTATGTCGGCGAAATTTTCCGGAATCTTCACACGCCGGGCCGCGCGCCGCGCCAGTCGTGGCAGATCGGCGCGGAAATCTTCGGCAACGACCGCCTTGAAGCCGATGTGGAAGTCCTGCTCGTCGCCATCGAGGCCCTCCAGCGGCTCGGTATCGCCGATTTCAAGATTTCCATCGGGCACGCGGGCTTTCTGAACGGCATCGCCGAACAGCTCGGTCTCGATGCCCCGGCCCGCGCGTCATTGCGCGAGGTCATCGACGGACGCAGCCGCGACGCGCTCGCCCGCTGGCTGGAAACGCGCGGCCTCGTCCATCCCGAACTGCTGACATTTTTCGGCCTCGCCGGAAACGGCACCGCGCTGCGGGAAGCCCGGACCCTCTCCGATCACCCGACGGTTCAGGCGGCCCTCGCAGACCTCGAACACCTCCTCGACGTCGCCGAAACGCTCAAGTTCGACCGGTTTCTGACCATCGACTTCGCCGAAGTCGGCGGTCTCGGTTACTACACCGGGATGACCTTCAAGATTTTCTGCCCCGGCATCGGCGCGGAAGTCGCGAGCGGCGGGCGCTACGATCACCTGCTGGAAAGTTTCGGCGCCGCCGAACCCGCCGTCGGATTCCAGTTCAGCCTCGACCGGCTGGTCGATCTGCTCCGCGCCCGTCACGACGCGCCCGCGCCGTCGCCGACCGTACTCGAAGCCGACCGCGACGACCTGACCGGCGCGTTCCGGCAGGCCCGCGAACTGCGCGCGGAAGGGGCCTCCGTTGAAATCCGGACCGCCCGGCATTCGTTTGCACCTGAAACGTGAAGTCTTGGGAGTCTCGGGAGTCTTGTGGGTCTTGGGAGTCGGGAGCGAAAGTCTGGAGTGTCTGGGGCGTCTCGTGAGTCTTGGGAGTCGGGAAGAAAGTTCTTGACTCGTCGTAGCCAAAGAAGTCCGCTCGACTCCCGAGACTCCCGAGACTCCCGAGACTCCCGAGACTCCCGAGACTCCCGAGACTCCCGAGACTCCCGAGACTCCCGAGACTCCCGAGACTCCCGAGACTCCCGAGACTTTCGTGGTAAGATGGAACCCGTTATGGAAAAAAGAACTTTCTCCCGTCGCGAACATCGTCCGGAACGCAAACCGGAGTGGCTCAAGATTCGATTGACCGCCCGCGAGCAGTTTCAGGAAGTCGCGCACATGGTCAACGACCTGTCGCTCAACACCGTCTGTCAGGAAGCACGCTGCCCGAACATCTGGGAGTGTTTCTCGAACCGGACGGCGACGTTCATGCTGCTCGGCGATATCTGTACCCGGCATTGCGGCTTCTGCGCCGTGACCAAGGGCAACGGACGGGCGGTCGATCCCGAAGAACCGCGCCACGTTGCGGAAGCAGTCCTGAAACTCGGTTTGCAGCACGCGGTCATTACCTCGGTCAACCGCGACGAACTCCCCGACGGCGGCGCGCACCAGTTCGCGGCCACGATCCGCGAAATCCGGCAGGTGAGCCCGACGTGCCGGGTGGAAGTGCTGATCCCCGACTTCTGCGGCAACTGGGACGCCCTCCAGAGCGTGCTCGACGCCCATCCCGACGTGCTCAATCACAATACCGAGACGGTCAAGGCGCTCTATAAAAGAGTGCGCCCGGACGCCATCTACAGCCGTTCGATGGAACTGCTGCGTCGCGCCGCCGCCGCCCGGACGTCGGAATTCCCCATGCTCACCAAGTCGGGCGTGATGCTCGGCCTCGGCGAAACCCGCGAGGAACTGCTCGAAACGATGCGCGACCTGCTCGAACAGGATTGCGACATTCTGACGCTCGGCCAGTATCTGCGGCCCACCATGCGCCACCTGCCGGTCGAAAAGTTCTACCACCCGGACGAATTCGCCGAATTCAAACGGATCGGGCTGGAAATGGGCTTCCGCCACGTCGAAGCCGGGCCGCTCGTGCGGAGTTCCTACCACGCCCACGAACAGGTGCCGGGAGAGACAACCGGTTCCGCCCTGCCACTTTTGGTCGAGGAAACGCCGAAGCTGGTTCAGCTTGGCCGGGCCTGAATCGGTTCACGCGAGGTTGAGAAAGTTGTCGTTGGAGAGGCGACGAATTCAATCTCTTGGCGCGATGTGCCGATCTTTCGGTGGTCTGACTGAAAAGAGAATTGAAGACACCTGCTGCCAGTCAATCCGGACGTGGTTTGTAACCGGGGCCGACCACCTTTAAACCGGACCATTCCGGAAAAAAAGTGGATCGGTGCGGTTTTCGAGGTACTCCCTCCTCCCTTAAAACCTGGAGCGACGCGGTTTTTTTCCACAACGACGCGGTTTGAAATTGAAACGACGCGGTTTGAAACCGCACCCATGCGGGTTTCGGGGGAGTGGGGGGTAGGTACAAAACCGGAACGGCGCGGTTTCAAACCGGAACGATGTGGAAAAAAGTGACGCCGACGCGGTTTCAACCTGGTCGGGGGTAGGTCGGAAGGTGGTTAAACCACCCGTTGAGGGGAGGCATTCGCTTGGCCGTCAATTATTTCCAGGGAATGACATTGAATCAGGATGGATGGGCGTAAACGATCCCGCAAATATCGTGTTGAAGGAGTTCCCGTGATGTCCGCTGCTCGTGAAATCCGCCGGGTCCACACCGTGGAAGAATACGCCGCGCTCGAAAAGGTCGGCGATGCCCGTT
>JAAFHI010000518.1 GCA_013298335.1 Actinomycetota bacterium | reverse complement strand
GGCCGGACTGATCGCCCTCGCGAAGACGACCGGCGGCTTCGCCGTCCGCAATTCCAACGACCTGTTCGGCGGGCTGCGGAAAATCATCGAGGATCAGCAGGGGTACTACCTGCTCGCCTATTCGCCCGACGACAAATCGTTCCGGCCCAGTCGGGATGGCCGGGCGCCGTTCCACAGCCTGAAGATCGTGGTGAAACGACCGGGGCTGACGGTGCGGGCGCGGACCGGGTTCTATGGCCTTTCGGATGCCGAGGCCGTCCCGCCGGCGAAAACCGGCAAGGAGCAACTCATCCGGGCACTGACCTCGCCGTTCAATTCATCCGGGGTGCGGGTCCGGCTGACCTCGCTGTTCGCCAGCAATCCGCAGGCTGGGGAAATGAAAAAGAGCGGACTCATCAGGTCGCTGCTCTACTTCGACACGCGCGATCTGACCTTTACCGACGACGGCGAATGGAAACAGGCGGTCATCGACATTCTGGCGGTGACGTTCGGCGACAACGGCATACTGGTCGAGCAGACCGGACGCACCCAGACGATCCGGCTCAAGGGCGACGCCTACACGGCGGCGATGGACAACGGTCTCGTCTTCACGGTGGATATTCCGGTGAAAAAGCCGGGGGCGTACCAGTTCCGCATTGCCCTGCGCGATTCGGCCTCCGAACGGGTCGGTTCCGGCAGCCAGTTCATCGAAGTTCCCGACCTCGGAAAGCAGAATGTGGCGCTTTCGGGCCTTTTTCTCACCGGACTGACCGTGACCGGCGGCAACGGCAAACCGGTCGAGGTCAAGGAATCGGAATCGCCGAAAGCCACCCCCGCCGTCCGCGAGTTTGAACCGGGGCAGGGCCTTTCGGTCAGTTGCTTCGCCTACAACCCGCGCCTCGAAGGAAACCCGAAGCAGCCCTATCTGACGACGGAAATGAAGATCTTCAAGGACGGAAAAGAGATTTTCACGGGCGGGCAGCAGCGCGTCGGACTCGGCGGCACCAACGACTTCCGTACCGTCGGCGTGGTGCGGGGCGTCCAGCTTCCGCCCGGAATCGAGCCGGGCGAATACGTCCTTCAGATCCTCGTGACCGACCAGTACCAGACCGACGCCAAGCGCCGGACCGTCTCCCAGTGGATCGACTTCACCGTCGCGCCGAAGCCAGGCAAATCATGAGAAGGTGTCGGGTGTCGGGTGTCGGGTTTCAGGTTTTTGACGAAAACGCTTTTTGATTCAGTTATTTGCATAGGAATCGAGAAAGGTTTTCAGGCGTTCGACCAGCCGGTAGACCCGCGTGCCGGTGGTCGAGGGCCAGCGTTCGGCGGGGTTGGCGTCGAGCGCGCGGGCGCGTTCGATGGCGAGGTCGGTCAGGTGGGCGAACTGCGCCGGGCGGGGATTGTGCGGGTTTCCCTTCTGGTATCCGCCGGGGACGCTCGCGCCCAGAATCTGCGACATCCGCTCGCATGACCCGGAATCGGGCAGCACATTGCCCTCGACGTAGTGCAGCGCGAGCCAGACCTCGAAGCACGGGCGGCTGATGGCGACTTCATACCCCGCCTGCGCCGCCTCCCGGCAGACCTGACTCAGCTTGGCGTCGCCCCAGCGATCCACGTCGAGCACCAGCCAGAGTTCGTCGCCGTCGGCAAGCTGGTATTCGTCCCGGAATTTCTTCAGCCGCGCCAAGACGTACTCCGGCGACGACCGCTCGCCGTCACCGGCGGCAAGGACCTTGAGTTGAATCCGGGTGCTCTGGAACGCGTCGAATTCGAAGTAGTTCTTTTCGGTTCGCGCGCCTTCGGTCGCGATGACGAACAACGTCGCGTCCCGGAGGCGGCCCGACGCGCGTTCAAGCGGTCGTTTCCGGCGTGAAGTGAGCGGCATCGGTTTTTTCCGTGGATGAAGTGGGCGCGGTCGCTTCCGTCCAGCCGAGCCGGGAAATGTCGCCGATGAACGGAATCGCGCCGAAGCGCCCGTTCAGGTAGCCCTTCGAGATTTTCAGGTCTTCCCGGATTTTGAATTCCGTGAGCGAAAAGAGATGCGACGCGCCCTGCCGGTTCTTCTCGATGAACCAGATTTCGTCGCGGCGGAGCAGGTCGAGGTCGAGCAGGTTGGTTTCGTGGGTCGTGAAAATCATCTGCCCCTTGCCGGTCCCCTCGAAAAACGACTGCACGAACAGCCGCGACAGCAGCGGGTGCAGGCGGCGGTCAAGTTCGTCAATCAGCAGGACATGTTCGCGGTTCTGGGTGAACAGCAGCGTCGGGGCGAGATTGATGAGGCGGCGCGTGCCGTCCGATTCCTCGTCCACGTCGAAACTGACGATTTCGCCGTCCTCGGTTTCGTGTTTCATGAGGAGCTTGATGAAAATCGCCTGTCCGTCTTCATTCCGGAAGATGCCGAACGGATTTTCCGCCCAGGTTCCGCTGATGAACCCGCTTTCCGCGTCGCCCTGCGACAGATCGCGGATGATTTCCCGCCGGATGTCATCGGGCAGTTCCGGAAAGTGTTTTTCGAAATCGAGCAGTTCCAGCCGGGTCTCGACCGCGGCCACGCCGGTTCCAGCCGCAATCAGGAACTGACCGAGAAATTCGGTAAAAAATTCGTCGCGGTGGGTCAGCATCGTCAATTCCTGAAGCGTCGAGTCCGCCGGGACGATGAGGAGCGCCTGGCGGAACCAGTCCTGAATGGTTTTGGCGAGCGTGACGTTGCGTTCGACTGCCTCGGTCAGAAAAAGCTGGTTCGGACGGGTTCCGAGGGCGACGAACTCGAAAAACGCCTTCCGCTGCTCCGCCTGCCGGATGAACGCGCCGCCGAATTCGACCGTCACCTCGCCGGTTTCGCTGGTAACTCGCTCAAAGTAAGTGACTTCCTTCTTCCCCGGCGTCGCGAACAGCCATTCCTCGTGGACGCGGTTGGTATCCGCCTTGAACCCGTAGGTGTACAGCACGTCGTCGAGCGTAAAGACGAACTCGAACCTGCTCGGCGCGGTGCGCGTCGCGGCACTCAGTTTGTAGGGCTCGTGGGGAATCGCGTCCGCCGCGCGCGTTCCCCGAATGATGAACTCCCGCGCAAAGGCGATGGCGGTGATCAGGTTCGATTTGCCGGAGGCGTTCGCACCGTAGAACGCCGCCGCCCGGAGCAGCCGCAGCGGCTTTTCCTTCCCCTCGACGACGATGTGCGACGCATGGCTTTCATCCTTCGTGGCAATCAGGCTGAAAACGGTTTCTTCCTTGAACGAACGGAAATTCTCGACGACGAATTCGATGAGCATGGCGGGATGAAAACCTGGGTCCGGATGGGATGGCAAACCATTACAACACAGGCTTTGAATGAGAAAAACCAGTTTCCGGAGAAAAAATCTCCAAAAACCGGTTTTTGAATTTGAATTTTACTGTTTCGAGGTCAGCCGCCGAGCAGTTTCCAGGCGAGGCCGAGGTAGCAGAGCGTTCCGGCGACGATGGTCAGCGTGACGGCGACGACCGAGGAAATGGCCGCCGGTTCGTCGGTGATGCGCCGCAGGATGAGCGGCACGAGCGCGCCCGAGACCGTCGCGGTCAGCAGGGTGCAAAACATCGCGACCCCGACGGTGATGGCCAGCGCCGGGCTATGCAGCCAGCCGAGCGTCACCGCCGCCAGCGCCGCGCCGAACAGGACGCCATTGCCCGCGCCGACGAGCAGTTCCTTCAGGAAAACCTTGCGGACCGCCGCCCCGGTCATGTCGTCGAAGGAGGAAAGGCTTCGCACGATGACGGTCAGCGTCTGCATGACGGCGTCCGCGCCCATGACCGTGATGATCGGCAGCATCACCGCGAGCGGCAGCGACGAGCGGAACATTCCCGAAAAGAGAAAAACCGTGAACCCGGCGATGACCGCCGTCCCGAGACTCAGGGCGAGCGACGGCAGGCGGCGGCGGAACGACACCGAGGGCAG
>JAAFHI010000125.1 GCA_013298335.1 Actinomycetota bacterium | reverse complement strand
CTTCATCCTTCATCCTTCATCCTTCATCCTTCATCCTTCATCCTTCATCCTTCATCCTTCATCCTTCATCCTTCATCCTTCATCCTTCATCCTTCATCCTTCATCCTTCATCCTTCATCCTTCATCCCTACTTCCGCTGCCATTCCCGATTTGAAGACGCCGTCCTTGTTGTCGATGCGGATGCGGACGGCGAAGACCTGGTGCGAGCGTTCGTCGCGGCTCTGGATGTTGCGCGGGGTGAATTCGCCCTGGCTGGCGACGTTTTCGACCGTCCCTTTGAACACCCGGTCGGGGTAGGCATCCACCTTGATGTTGACGGTCTGTCCGACGCGGATTTTGCCGAGCGCGGGTTCCGGCGCGTAGACCTTTACCCAGACCTGATCGAGTTCGAGCAGGCGGATGATTTTGGCGTTCGGTCCGAGCAGGTCGCCGGGGCGAATGGTCACGGTTTCGACGCGGCACCGCGCCGGTGAGCGGATTTCGCCTTCCGCCAGTTGGACGTCGAGTTGCTGAACTCTGGCTTTGGCTTCGCGGACGGCGGCGCGGGCCGCCGCGATGTCTTCGGCGCGCGGGCCTTTTCGGACGAGCCGGGCCGCGTCGCGCGCCTGATTCACCCGCGCGTCCGCCGCGCGCAAGTCCTCCTTTCGCGTGCCGGCTTCGAGGAGTTTGAGGCGTTGTCCGGCGGATTCGACCTTGGCGGTGGCCGAATCGCGTCGGGCGCGGGCGTCGTCGAGCGCCTGTTTTGAAATATCGCCGTTTGAATTCAGTTTTTCGGCGCGTTCAAGGCGGATGTTCGCGTTATCGAGGTCGGATTGCGCGGCGGCGAGATCGGCGGTCGCCTGCGCGATCTCCTGCGGACGCGGTCCGGCGACGGCGGCGTCACGCTGCGCGGCCTGCTGCCGGGTTGCGGCGTCGGCCTGGGCGATTTCCTCGGGACGCGCGCCGTGTTCGAGTTTTAAAAGTTCGGCTTCGGCGCGGCTGACCACGGCGGCGGCCTGCGCGCGCGTCGCGGCCAGTTCGGCCATGTCGAACCGGGCCAGCGGTTGGCCCGCCGTGACCGAATCGCCTTCCTTGACCAGGACTTCGGTGACGCGCCCGCCGATTTTCGAGCCGACTTCGATTTCCTCGGATTGAACGGTGCCGTACATCGTGAGCGCCGGCTCGGCCTTCGGTCGCTTCCAGAACCAGAACGTGGCCGCAATCGCGACGAGGATGATGACGACAGGGAAAAAGATGAGCCGTTTGTTCATTTCCTTGAGCGAAACCCGTCAGATTGGAACGTTATGCCAACCTACCACGCGCACCGGCGTCGCGCATGATTGAAGATATTCAAAGGATTTTTTCGCGAAGCACCGGGCAAAGAACGGTTTTTGGTTGAATGCGACAAACAAAGAGATTAGCCCACTGCCGGAGCGCTTTGGCGAGGCTGTGGGAAAAAATGCGTTTCCACACGATTCATGGACCACACATTTTCCCCACCGCCTTGCCAAAGCGCTCCGGCAGTGGGCTATTTTCTTGCGGCACAGGCAAATGACGACATCCGTAAGGATTTGAATCTGGACAATTTCCGGTTCGGACTGCACAATTTACGGCCTGGCCCTGCCGGTTTCCATCGCTCCCCTGATTTGAAGACCCCGCCATTCCGGAGAATCGTTTCTCCCGATCCATATTTCCCATGTCCGGATCGCCTTGCCGAACCGATGGGGAAAGGAATGCATGTTCAAGTACCCGCGGAATCAGTTTTCCCTCGGCATCTGGTTGTTGCTGCTGGTCGGCTGGTTGGCTATCCCGGCGTCGGCGCGGAATTCGACCGAAGTCATGGAGCGTCTGACGCAGGAAAACGGGCTTCCGAACAATTCGGTCGGCTGCGTCATTCAGGACCGACGCGGATACCTCTGGATGGCCACGGATGACGGGTTGTGCCGGTACAACGGCCTTTCCTTCAAGGTGTATCGGCATCGGGAGGGCGATCCCCATACGATTTCCAGGAATCTGGTCCATTCTCTGGTCGAATTGTCGGATGGGGCCCTGTGGATCAATCTGGGACGGGAAGGGATCAGCCGCTACGACCCGGCCACCGATTCGTTCACCAACTATTTCCCTTTCGAGGGGCAGGGGAATTCACGACCCTTCATCAATTCCTTTTATCTGGATCGTGACCGCCGACTCTGGATCGGCTCCGATTACGGACTGGCCCTGTTTGACCCGGTTGCGTCCCGCACGATCCTGTTCAGCCCCGCCTCCGATCTTCCCGGAGCGGGGAAAGGCATTTCCTCGATTATTGAAAGCCCGGATGGCGGCCTTTGGGTCGGGGGAAGCAGCGGCGTGATGCTGTTCGACCGGGGCAGCCGCCGGTTTTCCGTGGTGCTCCAGGATCACACCCCGGACGTGAGCAAGCCCGACGATTACCTTTATTTTTCCCGCCTTCTCGGTTTCCGAACCGACGGCGACCTGTGCGTTTTTCGTCCCTGCCTCGGATTTGTTCTCATTTCCCCTTTGACGAAAAGGGTCACCGCCACTTTTGACCTGGAGGGCAAACCCGGTGTGTCAAAGGGAATCGCCAGTCGCGCGATTCCTTCTCATGCCTATCTTGAGCGGGACGACAGTTTGTGGATGGAACGACTCGACCAGGGCTTTTCCCATTTCAGCCTTGGTACGGGTGTCAGCGAAACGTACGGCAATGACAGCCGCATTACGCCCGGCACGAGCGAGGTCATCGGCTACAACTTTTTGCGCGACCGGTCCGGAATTCTCTGGGTCGGGAGCAATTCCAGAGGAATCCTGAAACTGTCGCCGACTGCCAACCGGTTTCAGGTTTTCCGGAATAACCCCGCGGACGTGAATTCGCTCTCGGACAACTACATTCGGGGCATCCACGAGGACAAATCGGGCAAAGTCTGGGTTGGAACCCAGTTCGGAGGGTTGAACTGCCTTGACCGTGCAACCGGGACGGTGACCCATTTCCGCCATGACGCCCGGACTCCGACCTTCCCGAAATCCGATTCCGTCTTTGCCGTGTATGAAGACCGCAGCGGGCGGTTGTGGGTGGGTGCCGGCCATTACCTGGTGTTTCGCGAACCAGGGGCAAAAACCTTCACGAATTTTGAAATTCCCGCCCCGAAGGGTTTCGGAACCCAGGTGATTCTCGAAGATCGGAAGGGGCGGTTGTGGCTGGGTGGACTGGTCGGCGTCTATGAAATTTCCCCCGACCGACGGACCGTCGTGCCGAGAGGGGATTTTCTTGGCATCGGCGGGCGGTTCGGCGGAGAGGTCCAGAGTATTTTTGAGGATCGGGCCGGCAATCTCTGGTTCGGGTTGCTTGGCGGGTGCATCCGGCTGAATCCGGAAACCGGTGAACGGCGCGCGTTTCCGTTCGGGGGCGAGTACACCACGGCTCACGTCGCCTGTTTCATGGAAGACCGTTCCGGGACGCTCTGGATGGCGACCAAAGGCGGGGGAATCTGCCGGTTCGACACGGCGCGCGAGGGGTTTTCACACATCACGGTTGCCCAGGGACTCCCGCACGACAATTGCTACGGTCTGTTTGAAGACACGACCGGATTTTTCTGGATCAGCAGCGATGACGGCATTGTCCGATTCGATCCCAAAGCCAGGAGTTTCCGGACATTCGGCGTCACCAACGGCGTTCAGGGGAAGGAATTCAACCGCTATTCATTCTTCAAGAACGCCGCCGGGGAGATCTTTTTCGGTGGCACCAACGGACTGAATATCTTCAAACCAGAATCCCTGGCATTGAATTCGAACGCCCCTCCGGTGGTGTTCGAGGAATTCAAGGTCAACGGCATTTCGCGCCGGGTGGGGGAGCCGCTGGTTCTGAAGCATTTTGAAAATTCGCTGGAAGCGTCGTTCGTGGCGCTCGACTACAGCGCGCCGGTGTACAACCAGTATTCCTGCAAGCTTGAGGGTTTCGACCCAGACTGGCGGCCGCCCGGCCCCAAACGCGAAGCGTCCTATACCAATCTGGGGCCGGGCGATTATGTCCTTCGCGTTCGCGCGGCGAATCCCGACGGTGTCTGGAACGACGCCGGCGCGACGGTCCGCTTCCGCATTCTCCCTCCGTGGTGGAAAACTCTCCCCGCGTACGCTGGGTTCTCTCTGGGGTTCGCCGCCCTGTTTTTCGGCGTCATGCGGTGGCGCAATCGCTCGCTGCTGGCGAAAAACCGGAAACTTGAATTGGTCGTCGCCGAACGCACTGGGGAAGTGACTCGACAGCGCGATGAACTGGCGACCAAGAACCGGAGCATTCTCGACAGTCTGAATTACGCGCGGACGATTCAGCGGGCGATACTGCCGAGCGACGACAATTTCGCGGCCCTGTTCGGCGAATACTGCGTTCTGTTTCGGCCCAAGGATATCGTGTCGGGCGACTTTTACTGGTTGCATCGCGGGGGCCTTTTTTCCTTTCTGGTGGTTGCGGACTGCACCGGTCACGGCGTGCCGGGGGCCTTCATGTCGGTCATCGGAAACGATCTGCTCAACCAGATCATCGTCGAGCGCGCCATCACCGACCCCGTGGCGATTCTGACCGAACTGCATTTCGGCATCCGGCGCGCGCTGAAGCAGGAGGACGCGCCCGACCAGAGCGAGGACGGCATGGACGTCGCCGTCTGCCGGTTCGATCCGCGGACCCACACGCTGCGGTTCGCGGGTGCGCAATTTCCCCTGTACGTGATTGGCGCGGACGGCGTGCTGGTCGAAATCAAGGGTGAGCGGCATGGCATCGGCGGAAAACGCGGCAGAAAGGGCGTATCGTTCGTTTCGCACGAGGTCGCGGTGGCCGGGGCGACGGTCTTTCTCGCCACCGACGGATTCGCGGACCAGAACAATCGCGAGGGGAAGAAGTTCGGACGCCAGCGGTTGAAGGAATTTCTGCAACGACAGTGGACGCGCCCGCTGCGGGAAAAGGGCGAGGCGCTGGCCGCCGAGCTTGACCGGCATCGCCAGGGCGAGGACCAGCGCGACGACATCACCATCGTCGGTGTCCGAATCCGGGAAGACGCCCCGCCCCCCGCGCCGCCCCGCCGCCGCGCCACCGACTGATGGACGATTGATGGACCGCGCGCACCCTGCGCGCATGAATCGGGGAATGGTGAACCGGAAAAAAACAACACCTCCGGCGGTGAAAGACCGGAGGCGCTGTTGAAGTTTAAGCCTTTGCCGTGGCCGCCGTTTTGCCCATTTCGCCACACGAGACCGCGCATTTTCGGCACGCCTCGGCGCATGCCTTCATGATGGGGTCGTCGCCAAACGTGTCGCAGGACGCCGCGCAGGCGGTGCAGATGCTCGCGCAGACTTCACACACCTGAGCGTGACGGGCCGAGCCGCGAGTCATGAAATCATCGCAGGTCTGGCAGATCGCGGCGCAATCCATCAAAAGCTGAAGATGAGTTGCCTCGACGTGCTTTCCTCCGGTCGTCAGGCAGTGCGTGATCGTCTCAAGGGAGACGCGATGGCAATCGGCGCAATTGGTAATGCACTCCGACATTGAATGGATGGTTTTCTGAGCCATTGTGATTGATCCTTTTTCGGTCCGGGCGGGTTGGGTATGTTCAATCGCCCCTCGAAGTCTTTGGAACGGCCCGGCAACTTCCGGTACTTGCTGGAGAGGGGACCGCCACGATGTCGATTCAGGACCATTCCAAAGGAATGTCCGGGACGGACAGCGACAGGGGCTCCACATCGGGAGCGGCAGTTTCCATATCGGGGTGCAACCTGCGTGCCATTTTGGGGTAAATGTTCAGAGTACCCCGCTTTAGCGGGGAAAAAGTGTGGTTACTTCGAAATTGCCAAGGAAAAATCGGCTTTTGTCGAAGTTCTTTCAAAGAAAGACGCGAAGGAACTGGGGAATTCCAGAAATTCTCCCCACTAAAGCGGGGTACTCTGAACAGTTACATTTTCGATATTGACGGAATCGGCCAGTTTGACGGGGCGGGACGTACAGTCGGGTGTATGAAATCCCCGATTCCTGTACGGCGTTCGATCCGGAGAAAAATTGGACCGCGCGCACCCTGCGCGCATGTAAAAAGAAAAACGCCGAAGGCAGCCGATTGAATCGGGTTTGCCTTCGGCGCGGGGAAAATGTCATTTCGCGGTGGTCGCGGAAACCCGCTTGAGCGCGAAGGGCGGCGCGCCTCTTTCGGATGTGAAAGCGGCTGAGAGAATCGGGCTCCCGGATTGGTCAAAGCCGGTTGCCTCGACCGCCAATGTTCCAAGTTTGACGTTCCCGCCGGTTCTCGCGCCGGCGACTCCGTTTCCAACCACCGCGAACACGCTCACCAGAAAACGGAAACGTTGCAGACGGGGCATGGCGATCTGGAAGTTCACGGGAATTACCTGCCCCGGCGTCACCGGCCCCGGAATCGCCTGGGTCGCGCCGGTCAGCCCGCCCGCGCAGTTTGACGGATTGAAGTCGTCCGCCGTCCGTAACCGGAACGGATTTGTCGGGGCCGTTCCGCCCGTTGCCTGAAGTTCGAGCAGTTGGAAGAAGGGGCTTCCGAGCGTGACCGGGCCGAGATTGGCGAGGTCGGCGTTGATATTGTACTGGTTGACGTAGCCCGAGGCCGCGCAGGGACCGGCGATTCCGGTCAGCCCGGCGGTCGTGGTTGTGAAAGAAACCCGGCTGTCGACATTTTCGGTCTGGGGGAAGATGTATCCCAGGCCAACGATGGTCCCGTCGATTCCCAGTGTATCGGACGGCTGGGTCGAAAGCCTCGCCACCGCGCCGGTTGCCGGATCGGCGGTGAGAATCGTGAAACTCCGGCTGGTTCCATTTACCGCCACCATCCGATTGCCGGAAAGGGTGAATTTCAGGCCCGACGGCGCCGCTCCCGGGACGGCGAACGGTGAACCCGACACGGCTGTCAGGGTCGTCGCCGCGCCGCTTCCCTGGATTTGGTACACCCCGATTCTCGCTCCCGTCCGGTCGAGCACGGCGTAAAAGTCGCCGTTGGGTGACACCTCGCCGTCAACCGCGAGATTTCCGCCCGTGAAACCGTTCGAAAACGGATTGCCGGTGACATCGGCGGGGATGCCGGAAAGGGTCGTGAACACCCGCGACTGGTTTTGGCCGGAACTGATGAACAGACGCCCGGCGGCATCCGTCGCCATCGCTGAGTTCGCGACCATGGTCGAGGAAAAGGGCGATCCGGCAAGCGGTGTCAGGACGCCTGACGCGACATTCACTCCGAATCCGGCGAAGGCCGAACCGCTCGACCCGCCACAATAGAAAAAGGCGCCGTCGCGGGTGAAGGTTCCCGAAAAGGAATTGACGCCGGTCCCGGCGGTGAACGGGCTTCCGACCGCGGGCGTCGCGGAGGTCGGGGTGATGACGAAACTCGCCACCTGATTGCCGCTGGTGACGACCACGGGCGATCCGCCCGGATGCACCGTCACCGAGTTCGCGAACGTAAAAGACGGAGGCAAGGCAATCGGATTGAACGGCAGCGCGGTCAATTCGCCGGTGACGCCGTTGATGGAATAGGCGCTGAGGGTTCGCGAAAGACCATTGATGACGTAGAGCCGGCGGTTGACCGGATCAATCGCCAGGCGTTCGCCGATGGTTCCGCCGTCTCCGGTCTGCCCGGTCGAAAGCGGGTTCACGCCGGAGATCGGGGTCAGCGTCCCGGTGGATTCATTGAGGCCGTATCCGTAGACGCGAGTTGGCTGATTGGCCCGATTATTCAGGGCGTACACGAAGGATTGCGCCTGCGCGGCGGAAGTGAACAGGCCGA
>JAAFHI010000418.1 GCA_013298335.1 Actinomycetota bacterium | reverse complement strand
CAATGGCGATACTGGTGAAAATGGGAACCGTCCAGCAGCCAGCAGCCAGCAGCCAGTGGTCAGTGGTCAGTCGGTGCATGCTGAAAAGGGTGTTCGGGAGAATGGCTCCGCTGCATGTATATATTAAGGATCGCGCGCGTACGATGAACGGCTCTTCAAAGTTCCGGGAATCGAATCGGTTCAACCCGTGGGCTGACCGCGACGAAAAAGGACGGCCGTCGGAGAGACGACCGTCCTTTTCGGATTTTTCAGGATTTGAGGAAATGTCGGCGCGGGTCAGTCCACGACCTGAACGTCGGTGCGGTACTGCTTGTAGTTGGTGTAGCGGATTTCCAGCCGGATGTGGACCGAACTTCCGGGGAATTCAAGCACATCGTCGGCGTAGACGTAGGTCGGAAACCAATACTTCCCGTCGATGTTTTCCCGATAGCTCTGGAAGCGCGGAAATTTGTTGTTTTTGTCTTCCGGAAGGGTTTTCCCGTCGGTTTTGACGATCAGCAGGTCGCGGTCGTCCACCCAGATGCGACCCGAAAAGAGGCGCTTGCCGTTCGGCGTGAACTTCGGCACCTGTCTCGGACGGACGTCGAAAACGTAGGCGTTGATCTCGTCGATCCGTTCCTTGTTGACGTATTCGACGTAATAGTTCGGCAACTCCTCTTTTGTCAGCGAAAACGGCTGGGTGATGCCGAAATCCTCCAGGTCCGCCGGGGTAATGTTCACGCCCTGAAGCGTCGATGGCGGAAAGCGCTTGATGACTTCCCGGCGCTGACCCGACTCGCTGAAATTGATTTCGGACACCCGGTAGAATTCGCCCGTCGGGCGGTCGTCGATGCCGAGCGAGTTCATCCGCACTTCCTGGCGGTAGACGTAGTCGGCGCGGGCGGCGCGAAATTCCGATTCCTTGGTGGCGAAGCGTTCAATCACCGTGGCGATGTCGAGGGTGCTGCCTTTTTTCGGCGGCGGCGCCTGCCTCCCGGCGTTCGGCGAGGGGAACTCCTGCACGCCGGACCCTTCGCCGGGCGTCGGCGGCTTTTTTCCCGCGCCGCGCGGATCGTTCTGGGCATGGATTGTGACAGTCGGAAAACTGCCCCAAGCGAGAAGGGCGGCGAGGGCTGCCGTCAGGCAGACTCCGCCGCCTGGAACTCGTGAAAAAATCCGCATCGTTCGTTACCTTCCTCGTGAATTTCAGGATTTTCGATTGAAGATTTTCGATTGTCCGAACCCGCTTTTCGGGGAATCGGAAATCTTCAATCAAAAATCTTCAATCGAGAATCCTTCAAACGTCTGGGAAGCATAGTTGAACCAAAGAGTTTGCCGATAACGAATTTTACCGACCGTTTTGCGGAACCTGTTCGGGTTATGTGATTATCCGCCATTCAGCCAAGGAGATTGTCTCTCATGTCCAGCGTCATCACCTACGCCATTCCGGCGTTCGTCGGCCTGATCGCCCTCGAAGCCGTCTGGGACGCCCGTCAGGGCACGCGGTATTACACGTTCAAGGACACCCTGACGAATGTTGTCATGGGTTCGGTGAGCCAGGTTTTCGGATGGCTCATCCCGACGCTGGTCATCTATTCGTTTTTTTACAAGCTCTCGCCTTTCAGGCTGACGCCGGGGTGGCTGACCTGGGCGGCGGTTCTGCTGCTCGATGATTTCTGCTACTACTGGTTTCACCGCGTCAGTCATGAATCGCGGCTGTTCTGGAACACCCACGTCGTTCACCATTCGAGCGACCACTACAACCTGAGCGTCGCGGTGCGGCAGAGCTGGTTCGGCGGCATCACGGGGTGGATTTTCTACGTTCCGATGGCGCTGCTCGGCTTTTCGCCGGAAATGATGCTTGCCGCGCACGGGATCAACCTCCTCTACCAGTTCTGGATTCATACCCAGTTCGTGCCGAGGATGGGTTTTCTCGAATACGTGCTGAACTGTCCGTCGCACCACCGGGTACACCACGGGGTCAACGAGCAGTATCTCGACAAGAACTACGCCGGGATGCTCATCATCTGGGACCGGATGTTCGGGTCGTACGTTGATGAAACCGAAAAGCCGCGTTACGGCATCATCAAGCCGCTCAACAGTTTCAATCCGCTCTGGGCGAATCTTCACGGATGGGTCGAGATGTTTCAGGCCATGCGCGAGCGCAAGACCTTCCGGGAGAAACTGTGGTGCGTGCTGGGACCTCCGGGAATGACGCCGGAGGCACCGCCGGCACCGGCTGAAAAGCTCCAGACCGCGAGTTGACATGAGCCAGACCTTCCGTCAGCGCGGCGCGGAAACCGGCAGTGGTTTTCAGGAAGCCGTCAACCGCACCAACGAGGCCTACGAAAAACTCGGTCTCGCCTGCATCACCCGCAAAGCCATTCCGGGCAAGTTCATTGCGCCCAAATCCAAACCCCGGCGCGGATTGAACGTGCCCGATGCCGCCGGGCTGGCCCTGCTCAAAACCGGCGCGACGCTCGACGCCTCGGCGTTCCGGAGCGCCGTGTCGGCGGGGAAGGAAGGCGATCCGCGCGACTTCATTCCGGAATCGCGCGCCGAACCGGACTATGGCGGGGTCATTGCCCCCACCGGACGGGCGATTTTCTACGACGCGAAAAGTACCCGGCGCGATCTGCTCGATTTCGACAATCTCCACCCGCATCAGGTCGCCTTTCTCGACCGCACCGCCCGGTGCGGCGCGGTGGCCGGATTTCTCGTGGAATTTTCCACCCACCGCCGGGTGTTTTTTCTTCCGATTCAGGTTCTGACGGCCTTTCGGGCGGTCCATACCCGCAAGAGTCTGCCCTACCGGTTCTTCGAAACGAGGCTCGAACCGGTCCCCGCCGGGAAGGGGCTGGTCATCCACGACTACCTGACCGCCGTGGAAATCCAGGAACGCCGCGCGGGGCGTGATTTCGCCGGCCTCGACGTGACCGGTTTCGACGGACGGAAATAGCCCCGCCGGTGTGGTTCTGAACACGTTTGCTTTCAATGACTTCCCGCCGACTCCGGGGACCCGGAACCGCTTTTGGAAAGTAAAGTTTGACCTTGGGTTTTTACCAAAGTAGGTTGAAACAACTAAGGAAAACGCACGTCTCGGCCCAGCGCCTCAACCGACTCTCTCACATTCCATCTGAGCGTTCCGCGAGGCATCCGATTGCGAAGCCCGAAAGCCCGGCTTCTCCCCGCGGAATGTGCGTTGCCTTCACCGATCGTCCCCGTGACGTCCCCCTCGAAAACACATTCGCTGTCATCCGTGACAGGTTGCTTGCGAAGCCGGTATCGACGCGCGCCCTCGTTGGCCGTGTTCAGTGACGCCTCGCGTTGCAGAGGGAGTTTTTTATGGCTAGCTTTTCGTCTTATGCAAATGGCGTGAAGCGGTGGTATCAGAAACTGGAGTTGCCGATGCCGCCGGAGCGGATTTTCGGCGCCCACATGATGCTTCTCGGCGCAGTTGCGTGCCTGATGGGCACCTACTTTTTCGCCAGCATGACCATGTGGAACGACGGCTACGTCAACATCACGTTGCGGCCGCGTCTGATTTCCCTCGGAATTTACGATCCCTTTGACGTGCAGCGCATCGGTACGCTCTGGATTCCGCTTCTGGGCAAGGGCGGCGGCTTCGCGCAGTACGCCATGACCATGACCGATTTCCGGCTGTTCGGCTGGTGCTGTTTCCACCTTGGAATCGGGGCCTGGCTGATCTACGCCGGGGCGGCGCATTACTACGGCGCGCGCGGCGGGGTGAAAATCGGGGAAATCTTCTGGCTCCTGCCCTATGTGCCCGGAATGAAGGGCATTTCCGAAGTCAAATGGTTCACGCCGGATGGTCCGTGGTTCAAGCGGGGGCTGCCGTGGGGCAGTTTCGCCAATACGCCGTGGCCGATCCTGAGACGGACCTACGCCGACGCGCTCGGCGCGCACACGATCTACATCGGGTTGCTGTTCTTCCTCTGGGGCTTCGTGCTCTGGTTCGTGCTCGGCAAGACGCCGTGGCCGTTCCAGCCGAAGGGCATCGAAGGCATGAACTTCCCGTATGGCTGGAAGGACCCCTACACCGGGCTGGTCATGTCGCCGATGAACACCATCAACGGCGAGACGACCATGTGCTTCGTGTGGGGCGTGCTGGTGATTCTTTTGGGCTTCTACTGGTGGTATCGGCCACCGCGGAGCATCAACATCACGCACCTCGAAGACACCAAGGCCGTGTTCCACGTCCACTTGACGTCCATCGGGTACGTGAGTTTCGCCCTCGCCATCGTCGGGTTCCTGGCGCTCCGCAACCACCCGTCCTACCTGATGCTGAACGACATGAACGTCATCATCTACGGGAAGAAGATCGTCAATCCCGGTCGGATGATCCACAACATGATCACGTTCAACCACGTCCAGGTCGGCCTGCTCTACGTGGCGGCGGGCGTCTTCCACGGCGGACAGTACCTGCACGGTCTGAACATCTCGGGGGCCTACAAGCAGGCCCGGTCGAAGTTCATCAC
>JAAFHI010001057.1 GCA_013298335.1 Actinomycetota bacterium | reverse complement strand
CACAGGCGGTGCGCCACCGCAGGCGTCGTCTGGGCGGTCGTGATCAGTTCCTCGATGAGTTCTTCCCGGTTGAGCGTCGCCGTACGGCGGGGCGGTTCGGCGGCATCGCCGTTTTCGCGGGGTTTCCGGCGGCTCGAAAGCAGGTTGCGGAGGTGCGGGGCGTCGAAAGTTTCGGCCAGTGTGCGAAGTTCGTCGGCAGTCAGGGCGATCATGGCGGGAAGTAAAAGCAAATTGCGGAGATTCAATCAGATGCGGCACTATGCCCCAAGGTCGCCGACGAGGCAACGGTTCGCCCGTTTCGCGCACCGAGTGAAGGAAATTTCACCACGCGCAAGCGTAGAAAAGGGATGGTCGGCAATGCGTACCCGGATGAAATGGATGATGGCACTCGGATTTGCGATGATTTTCGGCGCTTCTTCAATTGCGACGACGGTCAATGCCGCCGCCGGATACCGCGTCTACTGTGCCAAGGGCAAAATCGAAGTCGACAGCCGCTCACTGGAACAGATGAAGCGCGCGCGCGGCGACGACGTCTGCCTGCTGAAGGAATTTCCGACGCTCGAAGACGCCGAAACCTTCGCCGACACCAGGGGCGGCAAGGGCGCGCCGTGCGACTGCAAATAGCCGAATTCGTTGAGTGTGAACAGTTTCGAAGGGAGCGAACGTGGTTTCGCTCCCTTTTTTATTTGGTACGTGTTCCGCCGCGCGCCCTGCCCTCAAGGACAGGGCTATTTCATAGCAAGCCTCGTGAACGAGGCTCAAGTCCTGTTTTTTCAATTTTTTAGCCCCGTTCACGGGGCTTGGAAACAGGTAGCCCTGTCCTTGAGGGCAGGGCGGACGGCGCTGAACAGCTACGGTTTCCCGAACAGCCGCCGCTTCCACTCGTCCCAGACGACGTTGACCGAACGTTTTCCGCGCAGCAGAACTTCAAAATCATCGAATTGTCGCGCCAGGACCCGTTCGCGCAGGTCGTCGCATTCTTCCGTGAGCTTTATTTGAAGGCGGGCGGTGAGCGCCGCGACGTCCACCTCGTCGCCCCGGACGGTTTCCGGCGTCCCGAACGACATGAACACCTCCGGACGCGCCTGATTAAGAAAATCGTACCGCCAGGCGAACGGCATTATCCGGCATTCCGGCACCCGACGCAGAACGTGCGCCACGCCGGGCAGAAATTCCACCGGACGGATTTCCTGCGCCACGATGCCGCCCTGCGGAAAAATCCACACCGTCGCGGATTCCTTTTCAAGCAGTTCGGCGGCGTAGCGAATCGAACGGGCCACATCACGCGAATCGGTCCGGTTGATGGAAAAGCCGCCGATCAGCCGGAAGAACCCGTAGGCCCGAATCTGCTTTTCCTCACCCATCAGGTAGCCGTTCAGCCCGAACTGCCGCGTGATGACAAATGCAAACAACGGGTCCCACCAGGCCGGATGATTACCGTAGAGCAGCAGCGGCCCCCCCGCCTCGGCGCGCAGATCCGCGCCTCCGCGCAGGCGCACCGCATCGAACGCGCCGCGCATCAGCCGCCGCGTATACACCTCGAACAGTCGCATGAACGCTTCGTTTTTACGGGCTGGAAGCATGGGGAAAGGATGAAGGATGAGGGATGAAGGATGAAAAAGCAGAGATTGGGTTTTTGGATTGGGTACTGGATTCTGAAAAATGGAGAGCAAGGCCCCCAATTCCCGGTTTCAAAAAACAGTCTTTGTAACTGTTCAGCCAGGTCGTCGCCCTACCCTCATGGACAGGGCGACGACCTGACTGAACAGTTACCGGTCTTTTTCATCCTTCCGCCTTCATCCTTCATCCTTCTCCGAACGCCTTCGCCACCGCCGCCGCGAGCCGGTCGCAGGCGAGGTCGAGATTCCATCGCTGCCGGTCGCGGTCGCCGGTGAAATTACTGATTGCCCGGAGTTCAGCAAACGGCAGACCCGCCTTCCGTGCCGTGCAGGCAATCGCAAACCCTTCCATCGCTTCGATTTGTGCATCCGAACGGGCTTCCATTTCGGCGGCGAGGGCATCCGTGCCGGAGCAGCAGTGAACCGAGGCCACGCCGACCAGACCGGCGTCGGGCAGTCGGGCCGCCAGCGTGTCGGA
>JAAFHI010000994.1 GCA_013298335.1 Actinomycetota bacterium | reverse complement strand
GTAAAGTCATCAAGTCCGGCCTGGAAGGTCACTCGCATGGAAAATGGGTCCCCGAATGGATGGTTCAATCCGTCGGGGACACGGTGCCCCGACCGTTATCGCGCCAGCGGAATCCGGTCGATGCGTTGACGCAGGATCACAACGACATCGCCGTCTTCACGGCGGCGTCCGATTGGGCAAATCCCGTCATCGTCTTCGAATCCCCGATTCACCGCCGAGATCGACATCAATTCATACCCTTGTGCTCCCGCCAGATTCAACCGCTGTTCCATCTGGGGCACCGTGTTCGCGCTCATCATCATGAAATTGAGGCCACGGACGGTGGTCCCGGTTTCCCGGCCAAAAAATGCCACGCCGTGAATGTCGTCGCTGTGCAGAATCAGTTTTCCAAGGTAGTCGTACCCCTGGCTTCCGATTGGTCCCAGTTCGTCCCGAAGCAGGAAGTTGAAATGGTTGAGAACCATGTATTCGTACTTCCGGGCGGTGGCGTTTTCACGTCGCGACATCAGGATGATGACTTCATTGGGGCGGCCCTTCGCGTATGGACCGTTGACGTCTTCGTAACGGAACCCTTGTGCGCCGAGTTCGTTCATCCGGCCCTGAAGAGCAAGTGGCCGGGTGGCGGCGAAAATACGATATTCGTAACGATCGAAGTTTGTATTGACGGGTTGACCCGGCTGGTTTCCAACCACCTGGCGGGAACCTGACAGACCGAGACTTCGATACATGATGACCACTTTGACGCCGCCGCCAAAAAGGCCGGTTGACCCCTTCATCCCACCGTACCGGAATCCCTGGCGACCGACTTCGTTCATTTGGCGTTCGACGTTGATGAGGTTGCCGTCGTCAATGACCCGGTATTCGCAACGGTCGGTGGTGTTGCCCACTTCACGTTCGAGAACGACCCCCAGTCCCTTGAATCCCTGGGTGAACGGCACAAATTCCGTGCAATAGTGAAACCCCTGTTTGCCGGCTTCGTTGAGTTCGCGCGACATGGTGCCCGCGCGCCGGGTGACGAGGATTTTGTATTCGTATTTGACTGGAAAGGGATGATTCAGATCGCGGTACATGGCGAGCGCCGTTTCCGTGACGTTTTTCGTTCCGCCCCCGCCCGCGCTGTAGCGATATCCCATTCGCCCGAGTTCATTGAATTCGAGCTCGATGTCCTGTTCGACTGCGTTCGTCGTTCGAACCAGTCGGTACTCCAGTTTGGGTGGCGGGTTGCCGGCAGTTTGATCCTGTACCGCCGACACCGGCGTGACGAGGATTTGGGAAATGCCCACGAGAAAGGGCAGGAAGAACAATGAAACCAAGGCTTTACATGTCATATTGAGACCCTCGGGCAAAGAAGGAATTTGCGTTCCAGCCTATCACGGCGCGATGGCGTGAGGTCAGATATTCATGCAACTCCGATCCGTATTTCTCAGGACAAACCGGTGACGCAATGATCCAGTCATGGCGTGGGGCCCGTTTGTGGCGGGAATGTGGGATGGTTGAGGGATTTGGAAAGTTCCCGAAGTCGATCCTGATGATTTTTGACATTCGATTTCGGCAATGCCTTCACGGCGGCTCAACGAACAGGGAAAGTCCGGTGGGGCGACGTCAGGAACGTCGTGGGCGAGCGGAGTGACATCCTCCGAACGGTCGTCGGAGGTCATTCCCGCGCCGCGTCGGCGGAGGAGTCGCCAGGACCGATTCAATGTTTCTGAAAGCGTCAGGATCGTGCCTTCCGGGTCAGTCGCAACCGGAAACTGACCCACCCGGCCCGGTGGAAAACCTGCAACCCGGACGCTTCCGGGTAAGCCTCGGCGAGTCGTTGCCGGACGTTGTTGAGGCCGAGTCCGGTACTGTCTTCCCGGTGGTCGGTTGACGGCGCAACCCACTTCCCGCTGTTGGCGACCCGCACGGTCAGGGTGTGGTTTCGCTTTTTGGCCGAGATGCGGATTCGGAGGGGCAGAGTTGACGTCTGCATGCCGTATTTGATGGCGTTTTCCACCAGCGGCTGGATGAGAAAAGCCGGGATCTCGAATGGTTCGGCTTCCGGTTCGATTTCAAAGGCGATTTCGAGTTTCCGTTCGAACCGAATCCGCTGGATTTCCAGGTAGTTTCGGACGGCGGTGATTTCTTCGCCGAGCGTGACGAGGGAGGTGTTCGAGGTTGTCAGTGAATAACGCAGGAACTTCGACAGTCGGTTGACGAGGGTTCGGATTCCGGCGGGGTTTTCGTCAACCAGCGCCC
>JAAFHI010000367.1 GCA_013298335.1 Actinomycetota bacterium | reverse complement strand
TGACCTCCCGACGGAAATCATCCGCTCCGGCGTCCCCTGCGTGGTCGCGGCGGATGGTCCGCTGGAAGACGGATATTCGGAGCGGTTTTTCAAAGTCTTCTATCGTGGCATCACCCGTGGAAAATCGGTTTCCGAGAGCCTGAAATTCGCCCTTCGTAACGTCGGCCAGCCTCCCGCCGGGACCCATATCCGAATTTTCGGTTCCGACCGGACGCCATTTCCCGTTCGTGACTGAAGGCCGTCCGGTTACTTCTTTTTCGGGAGCGGCGTCGGCGTCGAGATGACCGGAGTTCCTTCCGGCGCGCTTCCGATTTTCACGCCGAAAAGGTCGCCTTTTTCCACGAGCCGGCTCGAAAAAAGCACCGTGACCGGCCCGGATTCCGTGGGCAGGACGAATCCGCCGCCGTTCGACACCACTTTCAGCTTCACGCCGCCCGACAGGCCGACTTGCCAGACTTCACCCGCCACGCTGATTTGAAAACTCCGCACGTCCATCGGCGCGGTGACGCCCGTTACGTCCCCCATCGTGTCGCCCTGTAAAAATTGAACGCCGGGCGAAAGACGGATTTTCCCCTTCGGTTCGGCGCCGCGGAAAACCGGCACCCGCGATGTATCAGGGCGTATCGGTTTGGGCGGGACCGGCTCGACCGGATTCTGGACAAGTGGTTTCGACGGTGTAACCGGCGGTACAACGACCGGCTGGCTCGGATTCGGTTCGTTCCGCGCGATGCTCTCGGTCGGTTCTTTCGGGAGGAGGAAAAATCCGAGTCCGAGCGAAACGGCGAGGAGGCTCAGCGTGGTCAGGGCGATACGCCGATTCCGGGCGGGCCGTCTGACGGTGACATCCCAGCGGTCATAGGCGTTCATCACCGAATCCCGCAGATCCGGACGTTCAGTTGAGTTCGTCATTGACTTCATCCTTTTCCTTGCCCGCCCAGGACAAAAGTTTGCGCAGGGTTTGACGGCCCCGGTTCAACCGGGCCTTGAATGACGCCGGGTCAATCCCGGCCCGCGCCGCGCCTTCCTTGAGCGAATAGCCGTAGAGATCGAAATCCTCGACGGCGGAACGCTGGTTGGGGGGCAGCGACTCAAGGGCTGCCGTGACACGCTGACTGATTTCCTTGGCGAGCAATCCCTCCTCGGGGGCCGGAATCCGGACGGATTCCGTCTCGGATTCGTTTGCCTGCATCAGATTTCGCCGCCGTTCCCTCCTGCGAATATCCTCCAGAAAACGATTTCTGGCGATACCGCACAGGTATCCCGTGAACGCGCCTCCGCAAACCGAAATCTCGGTTTTCGACTGCACCAGAGCCAGAAATGTCTCCTGCACCAGATCGTCGGCGTCGGAATCGTTTCTGGTCAGTGAAAACGTGAAGCGCCGGACACTGGTCCCGTGGCGATCATAGAGTTCTCCGAAAGCGTCCCGGTGACCGCGCCGGGCCAGTCGAATCAGTTCAGGCTCGGACAATCCACTGACCGGTGGGGTTGAACCGAACATCGGAAGTCCTTTCGAATATAAAACGTCGCGAAGGGGTGAAATGGTACGAGGCGTCCCCGGAAGCGTTTGGGGTATTCGGGGAAGGGCCCGAGGGATTCGTCGGCCTCCGAATCAGAAAAATGAAGATACAATGCCGCTTGAGCGGTATCCATGCCCGCAACCTGACTTGCGGCGGTTTGTGTCAGCCGGGTTCGCCCCACTTTTCCGATTATGCCCGAAACTTTCCGGCGAACCCGGTCTTTCCCGGCAAAATCAATTGGAAACCAGGTCGATTCCTGTGTCGTAATGCCCGCACCGCTCAATTTTTCAAGAATCCCCGTTTTGAAAGGAAAGCCCGTGAAACGTTCTCTTCTGCTTTCGGCTCTATTGTCGCTCGGCCTGACCGGCCTTGCGCAATCGGGGCAAACCACGCCGCCGAAGCCGCCGGACCCGCCCAAAGTGGCCTCCCCGATGGTCAAACCCCGGCCTGAAGACGTCGCCTCGATGGATTCGATCCTGGCATCTCTTTATGACGTGATTTCCGGCCCGGCGGGAAAAAAACGCGATTGGGATCGCTTTCGCTCGCTGTTCGCGCCCGGCGCGCGGCTGATTCCGACCGGAAAATCGAAGGAAGGCGACCTCGCCCCGCGCGTGATTGATCCCGAAGGATACATCGAACGCGCCTCTCCGTTTTTTGAAAAGGAAGGCTTTTACGAAAAGGAAGTCTCACGCAAGGTCGAGCAGTTCGGCGCCATCGCGCATGTCTTCAGCACGTACGAAAGCCGGCACGCACCCGGCGATGCCAAGCCTTTCGCGCGCGGCATCAACAGCATCCAGCTTTTCAACGACGGAAAACGGTTGTGGATCGTGACCATTTACTGGGACAGCGAACGCGACGGCGTGACCCTGCCTGAAAAATACCTTCCGAAAGGACGCTGACCTGGCGAGGTTTGGCGATTCCAGCGGATATCCCGAAGCGAGGAGCGGCCCCGAACCGATTTCCTCGCTTCGTTTTTTTTCCCGAGTGGTTTACTTTTCGGCGCTCCTCAACAACTTCAAATCGAAAAGAAATCCAATGAAGCACCTCCGACTCGTTGCGGTTCTGCTCCTCGTGTCGCTGTCCGTCCCGGTGTTCGGACGTTCGCCCGAAGCCGGAAAAACCACCTTCATCAAGGCCGGTCGGCTGATTGACGTGACCAACGGCACGGTTCTCGAAAATCAGGGCATCCTGATTGAAGGCAATAAAATCAGGGCGGTCGGGCCGCTGGCGGACATCGCCGGACGCGCCCCGGCGGATGCCGTCGTGGTGGATCTTTCAAAAGCCACGGTGCTGCCCGGAATGATCGACTGCCACACCCACGTTCTGTTGCAGGGGGACATCACGGCGGCGGAATACGATGAACAATTGCTGCGGCAATCCATTCCGTATCGCACCATTCTGGCGACCGTGGCCGCGAAAACGGCGCTGACGAACGGGTTCACGACCATCCGCGATGTCGAAACCGAAGGCGCGATGTATGCCGACGTGGACGTCAAAACCGCCATCGAACGCGGCATCGTGCCGGGACCGCGCATGTTCGTCGCGACGCGCGCCTTTTCCGCGACCGGGATGTATCCGCTTTCCGGCTATTCGTGGGAATTGAAACTGCCCGACGGCGTCCAGATCGTGGATGGCGTCGATCAGATCCGGAAAGCCGTTCGCGAGCAGGTCAAATACGGCGCGGACTGGATCAAGGTCTATGCCGACCGGGGATATTTTCTGAAGGACGGCGTCCTTCGCAGCAAGGTCAATTTCACCGACGAGGAAATGAAGGAGTTCGTCACCGAATCGCACCGCCTCGGACGCCGCGTGGCCGCGCATGCGATGGGCCGCGATGGCATCGACGCCGCCCTGCGCGCAGGCGTGGACACCATCGAACACGGCTACGGCATGGACGAGGAACTGATGGACCGGATGATCCGCCAGGGGGCGTACTGGTGTCCGACCATCTACGTCGGCATCTACGTCGCCGACGGACGCGCCGCCGCCGGGGCGACCATCTGGAAAATCATGCCGGACATCGAGGCGAAAGCGATCACCCTCGGCGTCCGCAAGGGCGTGAAAATCGCCTTCGGCACCGACGCGGGCGGTTTCGCGTGGACGGAAAATCAGGCCAAGGAATTCGCCTATCTCGTGAAGTACGGCATGACGCCGATGCAGGCCATTCAGTCCGCCACGACGGTTTCGGCCCAACTGCTGGAACAATCCGCCAACCTCGGCGCGATTGAACCCGGACGGTTCGCCGACATCGTCGCCGTCGAGGGCGATCCGCTGAAGGACGTCACCGAACTCGAGCATGTGAAATTCGTGATGAAAAACGGAAAGGTTTTCCGCAACGACCTCGCCCCGAAAGGGAATTGAAGGAGGACGCCCCGATGGATACCGTGGTTCTGGTCACGCTGAATGACGGATTGATGTTCCCGTCCGGATTCATTTCGAATGCAACGTACGCCTGCGCCATTTACTGCCGGGTCCCGGCGGAATGGCTGGCGGGAGATTCGCTCCGGAAAGACATTGCGGGACTGATTCCCGAATACCTGTACGGCAGGTATTTCCGGAACGGAAACGACGACGGTTCCCGGTATGTCTACGCCAACCTGCAATCGCGCTGTCTGTCGGATGTCGAAAAGGTCGCCGAACCGTGGAAAACCGCCGTCAACACGAAGGAATTCCACTACTGGTTCTGCCATGCCTTTCCCGCCGCGAACGAGTTCAAAGCGGTCGAGCGGGAAGCGTTCTGAAGGAATCGCTGAACTTCATGCGCTTTTGTTTTTGGTGCCGACCGGAAGTCGCGATCTTCCGGTCGGGCCCTGAATGGTGTGGTTTTGCTTTCCGGAGGGCGGACTCATCCCCGCGAAGGCGTTTCCGTCCTTCTGAAAGCTTCCTTATTTGAAGTCAGACCGTGTACGCCGCGATGGAGTTACGCGGCAATCGTGTGGCGGGACCTGCCCGTGGCCTTCAGGTATTGGCGAAATGCTCCCTGGGTTCCATTTTCCCGCAGCGAGAGCGGGGCCCCGATTTTGGAACCATCGGTGACTCCGATGACGGTTGCGTTGCCGATGTTGAATCCGGCGGTAAAGGCGGTGACGCCGAAAGCGCCGTTCAGGGCGGTGGCCGCCGTCTGGGTCAGGGTCACGCCGACATTGGGAATCAGGACCACGCGGCCACCAATTGCCCGCAGCGGCACCTGGAAGCTCGTCGGAAGTTGCAGGTCGAAAAGCGGAATCCGACCGACCACCGATTTGTTGGCGACCACGAGACCGGTCAGGACGGGCGTCCCGCCGGTGGTGTCGATCACGAAGTTGCGGAGTTCGACGCGGGTTCCGCCGGCGGTCAGGGAAAGGCC
>JAAFHI010000049.1 GCA_013298335.1 Actinomycetota bacterium | reverse complement strand
CTACTTCGACGTCCTGAAAGACCGCCTCTACACCTCCGCGCCGAAATCGGTCGAACGCCGCTCGGCCCAGACCGCCCTTTACGAGATCACGCACCGGCTCGCCCGGCTCGTGGCCCCGATTCTGGCGTTCACCGCCGATGAAGTCTGGGAAAAGCTGCCCGGCGAAAAGGCGGCCTCGGTGCATATCGCCGAACTGCCCCACCCGGACGCCGCGCTCGCCGACGCCGACCTCCTCGCCCGGTGGGACACGCTGCTCGACGTCCGCTCGACGGTCATGAAGGAACTGGAAAACCGCCGCGCCGCCGGGGAAATCGGTTCGCCGCTCGAAGCGCAAATCACGCTGACGGCAAGTGGCGCGACGTACAAAACGCTCGCGACCTGCGGCGAGACGGCGCTGACGTTCCTGCTCATCGTTTCAAAGGTGACGCTCGCCGAAGGCGACGGCGAAACGACGGTCACGGTTGCGAAAGCCGACGGCGAGAAGTGCGAACGCTGCTGGCACTACGAAACGACGGTCGGCCACGACGCCGATTTCCCGACCGTCTGTACCCGCTGCGCCGAAAACGTCCGCGCCGGATGGGTGTAATTTCGTTCCCTCGCTAACGCTCGGGGTTCCATACCGTCCGAACGATGGGTATGGAACCCCGAGCGTTAGCGAGGGAAAATGATACTGCCGGGATATTTTTCTCGCTTAAAGGAGTGACGCAACCCGCGCCGTCCGGTGTGCGTCGAGATTCTCCGGATACACCCCCGATTCATTTCAATTTCAAAAGGACGACACTCATGTCCCGACTCGTTTCCCTCTCTTTCGCCCTGCTGCTGGCCGGTACGGCGATTCTTCCCGCGCCCGCCCGCGCCGCCAGAAGCGCCGCCGCGCCGGTCGCGTTCACCAGCGCCTACACCGATCTCAACACCCAGTGCAAAGGCGACCCCAAGGTCAAGGAAGGCGACATCCCGCAGCAGTGCAAGGGATACGGGGGCTACCGGATCGCGATTTCCTACAGCGCGACCGCATCGCACATCACGGTTGAAACGCTCGATGGCCAGGTGACCAAATCCCTCGCGACGCAGGCGTTCGCTTACGATCTTCAGAAAGGCCGCAAGGTCGAATGGCGGATGGCCGACGGCAAGCCGTTTGCGATCATCATGCGGATCACGAAATACCGCGAGGATTCCAATTTCGACAATCCCTTCGACGTCAAGCTCAAAAACGGCGAAGCCCTTCTCATCAAAGGACTTCCGGGTTACGACCAGATCGACGCCGAGGTTGACGCGAAAACGCCCGACGCCAACGTCGCGGCCCGCAAACTTGCCGACGCCGGGTTTAGCGGCGGAAAATGAACGCTTCGCCACCACCGAACGATTTCCCGAAACGCCTCGCCCACCCGCGAGGCGTTTTCAATTCAGGAAGAAACTTCCCTCTCGCCGGACCGCCGCCGGACGGACTACGATTGAACCGCCATCTCCGTCAGATCCGCACAGTTTTGAAATCGTCACAACCCGGTCTGAAACAACCGGAACGCCGACGTACCGTGGGAACACCTTCCTCCTTCATCTTTTGATTCCGTGAGGTCGTTCTATGGCTTCGAAAAAAGTTTCGTCCGGTGTGCTGTATCTCCGCTGGGCCGCGCGGCTGACCAGCCTGTGCAGTCTCGCGATGCTCGGTCTGTTTCTTCAAGGTTTCAACCCTTCCCAAGTCCGCCTGAATGAATGGGTCGGGATGGCGTTTTTCCCGTTCGGCCTGATGCTCGGAATGATTCTCGGCTGGAAATGGCCAGGTGTCGGCGGACTGGTCGGTCTCGGCAGTCTGGCCGGGTTTTATCTGGTGTACGGATTGGTTCTGGCCGAGCGGTTTCCGACCGGGCCGTACTTTGCACTGTTCGCCTTCCCCGCGCTGCTGTTCGCGCTGGAAGCGTGGCTCACCAAAACCGTGCCCCGTCAGCCACGCCACGCCTGAATCGCCGTATTTCGTTGAAAGAAAAGGAATTCCCCGATGCCGCACTGCATTCTCGAATATTCGGCCAACCTCGTCGAAGAACCCGACTGGCGACGCCTGCTCGGTGAAATCCACGACATCCTGATGGCGACCGGGGAATTCGCGCTCGCGGACATTAAAAGCCGGGTCGTCCGCCACGAGCAGTTCCTCATCGGCGACGGCGCGGACAACCGGGCCTTCGTCACGCTCGCGATTCAATTTCTCGACGGACGCCCCGATGACCTCAAAAAACGCATCAGCGACGCCGCCGTCGCGGCGCTCGTCGCGGCGTTTCAATCAACCTGGGACCGGATGATCCTGAGCGTCACCGTCCAGATTTGCGATATTCACCGGGCGAGCTACGGCAAGACCGCCAGTTCGCCCGGAAAGTGACGGTTTTCACAACGGTTGTTCTTCATTTCGTGTCCTTAGCCCGACCGTGAGGGAGGGCGCCCTTGGTTACGCCCTCCCTCACGGTCGGGCTAAGGACACACCGATAAGAGGAAAAATCCAATGAAATCAGGTATTTGCCCAAAATGTAATCAATCCGAAGTGTATCGCCACGACGGCAGCCGGTACGCCAGCGAGCAGGTCATGCTCGACGATGCCCTGCTTTTCAACAAAGCCACCGCGCCCGACAAATACGTCTGCGCCGCCTGCGGCTACCTCGAATACTACGTGACGAACCGCGAACACCTCGATCTGATCCGCAAGGAATGGGAAAAGGTGACCGGTTCGTGAGCGTCGTCATCCGCGTCGCCGCCGAAGCCGACATTCCGGGGATGCATCGCGTCCGGGTGAGCGTAAAGGAAAATGCTCTGAGCCACCCCGACCGCATCCGTCCCGGGGACTACCGCGCGATGATCCGAGACGACGGGCGCGGGTGGGTCTGCGAATCGGACGGCGAAATCGTCGGTTTCGCCGTCGCCGACCTGAAACGGGCGAACGTCTGGGCGCTGTTCATCGCGCCCGAACACGAAAAACGCGGCATCGGACGCCGACTCCACGACACAATGATGGACTGGATGTTCGAGGCGGTTGATCTGGTTTGGCTCGGAACTGCGCCCGATTCCCGCGCCGAAGGGTTCTACCTCGCGGCGGGCTGGAAACGCATCGGCCTCCAGCCCGACGGCGAGGTCCGGTTCGAACTGTCGCGCGAACGATGGCTGGCGAAAAAACTCCCCGGTTGACAGGCACGGAATGGGTGACTACTATCCCGCTCCTTCTTTGAAACGTACGCCGGAGTGGTGGAATCGGTAGACGCGCCGGACTCAAAATCCGGTGAGGGAAACCTCGTGAGAGTTCGAGTCTCTCCTCCGGCACCAGAAATCGAAAAGCGACGCGGTGGGTCGAGCCTTCTTTTGAAACATAAAGCGGCACTCTTCCCGCCGCGTACTTATTTTTGGATGAAATTGAACAAAGCCGCCCGGTGAAGGCGGCTTTGTTCATGCAAATCAGAAGGAATGAATGGCGACCACTTTCTCAGGCGGCAAAAAGCGCGCCGAGTTTCGAAATCGTTGGCTCCGGCAGTGGCTTGCCATCGCGTTGGTGGATTTCGATCCATTCATCCGCCAGATCGCACAGATCAGCGTAAACCTGCTTTTCATCGTCGCCGTGAACACCGCCGAGGAAAAATCCCGGACAACGCCCGACGTAACAGCCATCCTCATCCGACCACTCCACGATTTTCATATACAAATCGCTCGGTTTCATTGCTGAGACTCCTTGATCGCGGGTTTTGCACCCGCCAATTCAGCCTCTCGTCTTTGACTTACTGCACCCGGTCGAGCCGCAGGTTCAACGTTCCTTCAATCACGCTTACTTCCCGCTCCCAGGTCTGAAAACCGGCCATGGAAAGCGTGATTTTGTGTTTTTCGCGCGTGAGCGGAATCGTATTCGGCGTTTTTCCAAAACTGACGCCGTCAATCAGGATGTCCGCGCCAACCGGATTGCTTTCAAGTGTAAATTTCACGGTCGGTACACCCGCAGTCTGGACAAGGATGCCCGGCGCGGCAGGCTTTGAAGGATCAGCCAGGACAAATTTCGCCTGATCAAGTTCCGCCGTCCCGTTGATGTAGGCCGTCAGCTCGGTTCCTTTGGGAATCGTGATGTCCTTTCCCTTCATGAAAAGGAACAGCGGCGCGGCGGGGAAGAAAACAAGCGAGGTCGCCACAATCGCCGTGGTCATGACGCCGACGTGTCCGCCACCCTGGCCTCCCTTCACGGCGCGAAGCGCGACTTTCTCGCCGTTGACGAGTTTCACGTAGTCAATATTGACATCGAGCTTCCCACCCCGGCCCATTCGACGCTTGGCCTGCGCCACCGTCACGGTTGCAATGGCGAGTCCGCCCCGCGCAATCACGACGATGCCGTTAACTTTCACATCTTCAAGTACTTCAAAATCAACCATTTCACCGATTCGCGCGTCCGCCGATGTGAGATTGCGCATCAGGCGAAGTTTTACGGGCGTGCCATCATCTAATCCAAAGGCAATGGCGGGTTTTACGACCTGGGTCTGCTGAATGCCGGTTTGCCCAGCCGCAGTAAGCCAAAATCCAGCCACCAGAATGCACGAAAGCGCGCAGGCAAGCATTTTTCTCATGTGTTCCTCCTCGAAATGGAAAGCGGAGCGATCTCTTTTCCGTTGTTTTCTGTATTCAAAAACGGGTGATGCGTACGGGGCCTGCCTCAAAGATGAAATTTCACAGCCAAAGACAGGACTTTTGCAGGACTTCACCACTATAAACGGGTATCAGGAGTTGGGAAACACCTTTTCCTTTGTTCGGGAACATTCATTTTCGGGTGCCGCGCGATTTCCCGGTTTCTCCAAAATTGCGCGGGTCGAACCGGCGCGCCTGTAACCGAAACGGCGCGGGCGGCGTTCTGGAAGGAAAGCGTTCATTTCCGATTCCGGAGCCGAAACGGGTTGCTTGACTCGGAACGGCTTCGCACACATTATCGGTGGACGTTCATTTCTCATTGAAAACGGAGTTTTTCGCCATGATTCGCAAGCATTCCATGGTCGGGCGGGTACGCCCGGCGATTACCGCAACCGCCCTGTTCTGCGCGGTGACCCTGTTCGGAGGCGTTTTTTCGTCAGCCTGTTCAAGTTCGGCGAGCACCACCAAAACGCAGCCGGCGGTTTCCCCGGCGCTTGCCAATCTGGTCGGCAAAGACGACGGCTATGCGTTTTCGCTGATGTATGGAGCGGACGTTCAGGGCAACCTGAACGACTGCGGCTGCCCGAAGCACCCGCAAGGCGGCCTCGCATGGCGGATGGGCTACGTTGACGGCTTCAAGGCGGTCAGCCCCGACGCGCCCGCCATTCAGGTTGACGCGGGCCGGATTTTCGCCACCACCGTCAACGTGCTTCAGCCGTACGACCGGACGCGCAACAACTGGGTGCTCAAGGCGTATCAGCAGTCCGGTTTCGCGGTCGCCAACCTGAGCTACTACGAACTGCCGCAGCTCGTCGAACTGCTCGTCAAGCCGGACGTCGACGTGAAGAAGAAGGAATATCCCTTCATCGACAAGCTGGTTTCGGCAAACATCAAGCCCGCCCGCGCCGAATTTTCCGCGCCCCGGCCCTTCCTCGTGGAAACCGTCACCTCCAAGCGCGCGCCGAAGCCGATCCGCCTCGGATTTACCGGCGTGACCATGGCCGACCCGAACCCCGGCGCGACCCCGAACATCGGCTATACGGTTGAAGACCCGATTGAATCGCTCAAGAAAACGCTGCCGGAACTCCGCAAGGAATCCGACGTGGTGGTGGTGCTGGTGTACGGCGAAGCGGATCTGGTCCAGAAAGTCGCCGCGCTGGAAGGCATCGACATCATCATTTCCGCGCACAACAACGGCGCGGCCATGATGAATGTCCAGAAACTCGGGAACGCTTCGGTCGTTTCGGCGTTTCAACAGACCAAGCAACTCGGCGACCTGCGCTTCTATTTGACCGCCGACGGCAAGATCAAGGAACTCAAGAATTCGCTGCCGATTCTCGACAAGGAAATTCCGAAGAACCCAGCTGCCGAAAAGCTCGCGACCGACGCGCAGACGGCCATCGAGGAATCGCAGAAATCGGCGATGAACGCGCCCCAGGTCCCCGCCGGGCCGGGCAGCACGCCGAGCGTCGCGCCGAAATCGTCGGGACAGAAGTAATTTCCCGGCTGGCGTTCTTTTCAAACGGCGATCCGAACACATTCGGGTCGCCGTTTTTTCAGGTCCGCGCCGAAACGATTCAGCCCGCGGGTCGCCCTGCCCTCAAGGACAGGGCTGCTCCATCCCAAGCCCCGTGAACGGGGCTAAGATATTGAAGAGAAAAGAATTGAGCCTCGTTCACGAGGCTTTTCCCCAATAGCCCTGTCCTTGAGGGCAGGGCAGACGACGGCTGAAAAGTTGCACCAAAGGAAATTCCCGCATGCCACGCAAACTCGACGTCCTCGACCGCCTCACCGTCAAAGAACCCTGCCGGGCCGAATGGCACGAGATGAAGGGCAACGATCAGGTGCGGTTCTGCGACCACTGCGCGAAAAAAGTCCACAACCTGAGCGCGATGACCCGCGCGGACGCCCTCCGGCTGGTCGAGGCGTCGCGGGGCGGTTTGTGCATCCGGTTCGAGAAAACGTCCGCCGGATCGGTTTTCACCCGTGACGACCATGTTTTTTCCTTCCCGAAACTGCGTCTGTCGCCCCTCGCGGCGGCGGCGTTCGGCATCGCCATCACGGTCACGCCCGCGTTCGCGCAGGAGAAGCCCCCTCCGAACTGCCCCAAGCCGGAAATCGTGACGACCCGCAAACCCGCTGCGGACGGCACGGCCACCGTCAGAGGACGGCTCACGAATCTGACCTCAAAATACCGAGGCTCGTGGGTGACGGTGGTTCTTTCTCAGGGAACAGCCACCCACGAAACCAAAACAAACGACAAAGGCGATTTTGTTTTTGAGAATGTCCCCGTCGGTATTTATACACTGTCAGTCGGATCACCTTCTTTCCTCAAACCACTCATTTTAAACGATATCGAAGTTCATGCCGCCGAAATGGTCGATCTCGCCATCACTTGGCCAAGGGAGGAGGATGAAGTCGAATTCGTCGGTTTTCTTATTCTGGAATCACCTTTGTCGGCAGCCGAGTTCGAGAAGAACAATTCCATCTCCAATTTGAATCCAAACGTCAGTGGATTCAAAAACGCGCCGTTTTTCGATGCCGCCGCTTCGGGCAACCTCACCGAACTCGGGAAGTTGTTCAAAAAGCTGAAGTCGGCGGATGTTCTCAGCCCGGAGAAGGAAACCGCGCTGATTTACGCGGTACGGGCGCGGCAGGTCGAGACGGTCAGATTTCTGCTCGAAAACAAAGCTGCCCCGAATGCCCGTTCCCTTACCGGACGGACAGCGCTGATGCTCGCGGCAATGAACGGCGACGCGGAGATCGTCCGGCTGCTTTTAAAACATGGCGCGGACCGTATGCTGACCGACCGTGAGGGACGGGAAACGCTGGAATACGCGACGAGTCAGGAAATCGCGGATCTGCTCGACACACCGAAAACGAAATGAACCGCCCGGCATTCCAGGCGGTTCGTAGTTGAGTCGGCATGCGGACAGGATGTCCGCGCTCCAATTCTTAAATTCATGCGGGCAGGTTGCCCGCGCTCCAGTTGCGCTCCAATCAGCGTTCCACAAGTTGTTTCGTGCCGCGTGGTTGAAGCTGCCCGGTGAGGCTCGTCGGGACCGGAATCGCGCCGTCGGCAGCGGTACCGGGACGCGCATCGGTATCCGTGAAGATTTCCTTGAACGTCCCGATTGAAGAAAGCACGTTCGAGGTCTCCATCGGCATGAAGATGACCTTGCTGTTCTGGCTCTGCGCCATGTCGCGCAGCGATTCGATGTAGCGCCCCATAATCAGGAAGTGGGCCGGGTTTCCCTGCCCCTGAAGCGCGTCGCCAATGGTCCGGATGGCCGTGGCCTCGGCACTCGCCGTCCGCATGCGGGCTTCCGCCGCGCCTTCCGCCCGCAGAATCTGCATCTGCTTGTCGCCTTCCGCCCGCGTGATGGCGGACTGCTTCTCGCCCTCGGCCTTGGTGATCGCCGCCTGCTTTTCGCCTTCCGCCTGAAGCACGGTCGCGCGGCGGTTGCGTTCGGCGGTCATCTGTTTCTCCATCGTGAACCGGACTTCCTCGGGCGGATTGATGTTCCGGACTTCGACGCGGGTGATTTTCACGCCCCACTTGTGGGTCGCGTCGTCGATGGCGGCGCGGAGCTTGGTGTTGATGGTGTCGCGCGACGACAGCGTGTGATCAAGGTCGAGTTCGCCGAGGACGTTGCGCATCGCGGTCGTCGTCAACTGCATGATGCTGCCGGTCAGGTCGGCGATTTCATAGACGGCCTTCACCGGGTCCATGATCTGCCAGTAAACGATTGAATCCACGCCGACCGTCACGTTATCGCGGGTGATGACCGGCTGCATCGCCAGATCGGTGAACTGCTCGCGCAGATCGACGAGCATCAACCCCGGTCGCAACCCGGTCCAGAAAACGGCGCGGGGCGACTCGAAGAACGGCACGATGATGTGGAGTCCGCTTTCGGCCACCCGGTCGAACTTCCCGAGCCGCTCGATCAGCAGAATGCTCATCTGCGGCACGATCCGGATGGATTTCATAAGGGTAATGAGGATGCCGATGATGGCCAGCAGAACCAGAAATCCGAGAACGTATTGCATAACTCCGCGCTCCTTCAGTTGAGAGTCCGGTCCATCCGCCATTCCGGCGTTTTCTGGATGGGCCGCACGTACAAAGTCGTGCCGTCCACCCGGACGACCTCGACTTCCTGTCCTTCTTCAAAGGAAATGTCCGCCTCGACCGGCAGTGCCCGCCAGATCGAGCCGTAGACCTTGATCTCGCTCTCGCCGCGAACGCCGTTGCTCGCCGTCACGACCGTGCCGACCTGTCCCGGCAGCGACCGCGCGCCGACGTTGGGCGTCACCGACCGCGACGATGGATCGAGATATTTGAGGAAAATGGTCCGCGAGAGCGCCGTCAGCACCACCGACGACACCAGAAAGACCCCGACCTGAAGACCGAGTCCCCCGCCGACGAGCGAGACGACCATCGCCAGCGCCGCGCCGACCCCGAACCAGAGCAGAACGAATCCGGTCGTGAAGATTTCCGCCACGACAAACAGAACCGCGAGCAGCAACCAACCGACCCACAGATATTGCATCGCTGTTTTCCTGACGCTTTTTGGCTCGACGTGCTGTGTGTGTATGGTGACACACACACGGTGTGAAACCAACCGGTTGTCTGGGGATCCCCCTGACGCACGAGGTCCGGGAGCGTCTGCAACCGGGTTTGAAACCCGACCGCGGCGCGGGGAAATTCGCGGGTCAAAACAAAAATCCATCCCGTCAAAAGAGAATTCAGGGGGAGCAGCGGTTCCACAGGTTATCCACAATCAGCTTTTCGTACAGGCTAAACCACTACACGAGCCTGAATGAACTAAACTACGGTAAAAAAAGATTTTATCGTTTTTTTCGGCTTTCTCTTGAAAAATCAGTAATTTGCGGGCGAAAGGGTGGCTCCGGCGCAAATTCGAAGCCGGAAAATAGCTTGACAGATACTTTAACCTCCTTTAGATAAGTCGTTGCCAGAAAACAATTTCTCAATTTCTCTTTTCAAATCCGTTCGAGCCAGGGGGAAGACTCAGCGGCATCCGGTACAGGGTATTTGGATGCCTCGGTCGAGGTTTCTTCGTCGCCGAGACGAGGAGACGCGATCTCAGGCGATAGCCTGCCCGAAATCGCGGGAATCAACCCCTTCCCCATGTCCCCGAAACGGAGGGCGGGAGGAAGACATACGCTACAGAGGAGACGTAATGGAAGACATCAAAGACGCAGCCACCCAATTTGCGGATTCGGAACTCTGCTGCATCGAGTGCAGCGCCATGTTCGTGTTCACGGCGGGTGAACAGCAATTCTTCGCGGACAAGGGGCTCAAGAACATCCCCAAGCGGTGCAAGCCGTGCAAAACGCGCAAGAACGAACGTTTCAACCAGCTTTTGAGCATGATGGCCACCGACGGGAGCCGTCCGCGGATCCAGGTTGAAGTCGAATGCGCCGAATGCGCCATCACCACCACCGTGCCGTTCCTGCCGACGCAGGGTCGCCCGGTCCTGTGCCGCGACTGCTTCGTCCGGGCGCAGGTCAGCCAGCCGGTCTGTGCGCCGGCGGTCAAGCTGGCAACGCGGTCAGCCGCGTAAGCCATTGACGAACAAGGGTTTCAGGGGGAAAAGAACGAACCAGAGGACACGCCAAGGGATCAGGGTTAATTGAGAATGGAGAATTGAGAGTGGAGAATGTGCTCCGCCACCGATTCACCACCTCCCAAGCAGCCCGAGAACCAGCCGGGAAGATCAAAAGAGAGAAAGGCGTGCGACAACATGATTTGTCAGCCATAGGCTGCGTGGACCCCTCCGGTCACGCAGCCTTCTTTCTTTTGGGCGGTTTCTCGGAACTGACAGCCCTCCCTGACGGCCAGGCTGCGGTAACTGTTTTTAATATAAGAGTTTATCCGCGCTTGATGGTCCGTCCGACGGTGTCGATGGGGAGCGAATAGACGGTCGAGGAATGGCCGTGCGCAGCGAAGCAGCCCTGCACCGCCGCCGCAA
>JAAFHI010000115.1 GCA_013298335.1 Actinomycetota bacterium | reverse complement strand
GTCCTGATCGAGCGGGGCGAAACCGGGGAAATGAAGCCGGTGGTCATGGATTTCGGCCTCGCGCGGGATTTGAAAGCCTGCGATGGACTGACCGAAACCGGAATGATTCTCGGAACGCCGTCCTACATGTCGCCGGAGCAGGCCGAAGGGAAGATGAAGCATCTCGACCGGCGGTCGGATGTCTACAGTCTGGGCGCGATGTTCTATGAACTGCTGGTCGGGAAACCGCCGTTCGAGGCGGAAACCGGGTTGCAGGTCATTCTGAAGGTCGTTCAGGAAGAACCGGTTTCGATTCGTCGCCTGGTGCCGGAAATTCCGCCGGACCTTGAAGCCATCGCGATGAAGTGTCTCGAAAAGGACCTGACTCGGCGCTACGACTCGGCGCAGGCGCTCGCGACCGATCTTCAGCGGTATCTCGACGGCGAGCCGATTTTGGCGCAGCACAGTACGTGGCGCTATCGGCTGCTGAAAAAGGCGCGCAAGCACCGGGCGCTGGTCGGCGTCGGAGCGGTGGCGCTGGCCGGAATGCTGGGGGTGGCGGCGTTCGCGGGGTATGGCCAGTACCTGAGCCGCGAAAAGGAGCGTCTGGCACAGCAGTTCGGCGAGGATGCCTACCGGATCGAGTCGGAACTGCGGTTCGCCTACATGTCGCCGCTGCACGACACCCGCCCGCAGCGCGAGCGCGCGAAGCGGCAGATGGACGACATCCGGACGCGGATGGATCAGGCCGGGCGGCTGGCCGACGGGGCGGGAAATTACGCCCTTGGGCGGGGCTATCTCGCGCTGTATGACTATGACAACGCCAAACTTCACCTTGAAAAGGCCCGCGACGCCGGTTTCGGGGGGCCGGGGCTGGATTTCGCCCTCGGGCGGGTGGCCGGCGAGTTTTTCCGGCGTCGGTTGCGCGAGGCTGATTCGCTGCCCGACAAGTCGGCGCGGGAATTCTGCGTTCGTGAACTGGAAGCCCAGTTTTTGAACCCGGCGCTGAAACAGCTCGACGCCTACTGCCGGTCGGGGGCTTCGACGCAGTATGGCGAAACCCTTTACGTCAATGGACTTATTGCTTACTACCGGATGGATTACGACGAGGCGCTCGAAAAGGCGCGCGAGGCGAGCCGCCAGCTTCCGTGGTACGCCGAGGCCAAAAAGCTCGAAGGCGACATCTTTATCGCCAAGGGGCTTCAGTGCTACGAAAAGGTGGATTACGACGCGGCGGTCGAGTTTTATGAACGGGCCGACGCGGCCTATCGCGAGGCGGGCGACATCAGCCGGAGCGACGTCGCGATTTACGAGGGCATGGCCCGTCGGTGGGCCAACACGCTCGACGCGCGCCGGTTCGCCAATCGGCCGTTCGGGCTCGAACGCGGGAAGCTGGTCGAAGCCGCCGACCGGATTCTGGAAGCCGACCCCGAAAATTCGCTGGCCTTTACCATGAAGTGTCGCGCGGGCTGGCTGACGGCGACGAATCTGGTTGAATCGCCCCGGATTGAAGACGCCGCTGCGCTCAAGGCCGAATACGAAGCAGCGATTTTCTTCGGGGAACAGGCGATTCGGTGCAATTCGAACGATGCGTACGCCTACAACAACCTGGGCATGGCCTATCTGGTCAAGGCGAAGCATGACGGAAAGAGGGGGCTGGATGCCCGCGGGACGATCGAGCGGGCGATTGCGGTCTGTGAACAGTCGGTGAAGCTGAGTCCGCGGTCGTTTCCCTTCGCCAACAATCTGGCGGTGGCCTACGGCGCGATGGCGCAGTTTCGGGTGAATCGCGGCGAAGACCCCGAGCAGGCGTTCGCGGGCGCGATTGCCAATTACCGGAAGGTGTTCGACCTGAGCCCGAACAACGTCATTCTTCTGGGGAACGTCGCCGCCGCCTACGCGGATAAAGGACATGGCGAATTGCAGTTCGGAAAGGATCCACGGGCGAGTCTCGAACAGGCACGCGCCTACTATGAACAATTGATCCGGCTGAATCCGCGCCGCGCCGAAGTACCGATTGCGCTGGCGGACATTCAGGGGAATCTCGCGAAATATGCCCTGCGAGCCGGGCATGACCCGGCGGTGCATCTCTCGGACGGCCAGCAGTTGCTGGCTCAGGTCGAAGGCGGGTTCTCTGATCCGAGGGTTGAGATGTATCGGCTTTCGACTGTCGGACATTTCGAGACGATTGCCGGGCAGGCGGCGATGCGGTCAGGAAAATCCCCGGAAGAACACTTCATGCGCGCTGAATCGGCTCTGCGGGCGGCGGTGGTGGGTGAAAGTCCGGCAATGCTGGAACTGACCGCCGAACTCTCCCGCTGGGAGGCGGAGTGGCATCTGAGGAACCGGCGGTCGGCTGCGGGGGAAATCGAGCGGGGACTGGCCGTCATCGCAAAAGCCGGGAAGTTCGGGACGAACTCGCCCGAACTCTGCGCGATGCGGGGAACGCTCCTGTGTCTGCGGGCGCGGACGCAGCGCGGCCCGGTCCGGACCAGGACGGCGCAGGCGGCCACCGAGGCGCTGGAAGCGGCGATTCGGGTGAATCCGATGCTGCGCGCCGAGTGCGAGGCCGTTCTGCTGGAGGCTCGGAGCTTTGGAAGTGCCTGATGGCGTTGAGGGTTGTCGGTTTTTGAATCGGCCCGTTCGGGTTTGCCGCGGCGAATCCGGACGGGCCTTCGTTTCGACAGATGAACTTTTTCTGATATTTCTATAAAGAAAAGTTGACAATGGTGCGCTCAGGTTTTACTCTCTGCCCGTGAGTTCATGATGCGGCAACGTTCGCGTGCGTCCGCAGCGGGATGAACGGATTTCAGAAAGTGTGGAGTGAAACAGCCATGGGCAAGATCATCGGCATCGATTTGGGAACGACCAATTCGGTCGTCGCCGTTATGGAAGGCGGCGAACCGGTCGTCATTACGAATTCTGAAGGCGCACGCACGACACCGTCGGTCGTGGCATTCACCAAAGACGGAAATCGGTTGGTCGGACAGGTCGCCAAGCGCCAGGCGGTGACCAACCCCGAAAACACGTTCTATTCGGTCAAGCGTTTCATCGGACGCCGCTTCAGCGAAGTGCGCGATGAAACGAAGCAGGTCCCCTACACGGTCAAGGAAGCCTCGAACGGCGCGGTGAGCATCGTCGGGGGCGGCAAGGAATGGGCGCCGCCGGAAATTTCCGCGATGGTGCTGCAAAAGCTGAAGGCCGCCGCCGAGGACTACCTCGGCCAGCCGGTGACGGAAGCCGTCATCACGGTTCCGGCCTACTTCAACGATGCGCAGCGGCAGGCGACCAAGGACGCCGGCAAGATCGCCGGTCTCGACGTCAAGCGGATCGTCAACGAACCGACCGCCGCGGCGTTGGCCTACGGGCTCGACAAGAAAAAGGAAGAAGTCATCGTGGTGTTCGACTTCGGCGGCGGGACGTTCGATATCTCGGTGCTGGAAGTCGGCGAAGGCGTCGTTGAAGTGAAATCCACCAACGGCGACACCCACCTTGGCGGCGACGACGTCGACGAATGCCTCATCAAGTGGATCGTGGACGAGTTCAGGAAGGATCAGGGCATCGACCTGACGGCTGACAAGATGGCGCTCCAGCGTCTCAAGGAAGCCGCCGAAAAGGCCAAGATCGAACTTTCGTCGGCGATGGAAAGCGAAATCAACCTGCCGTTCATCACCGCCGATGCCTCGGGACCGAAGCACCTTGTGCTCAAGCTGACCCGGGCGAAATTCGAGCAGTTGGTCGAGCCGATTCTCAAGCGGACGCTCGAACCCTGCCGGCGCGCGATGGAAGACGCCGGTCTGACTTCGGCCCAGATCGACGAAGTCGTGCTGGTGGGCGGTTCGACCCGCATCCCGAAAGTTCAGCAGATGGTCAAGGAATTCTTCGGGAAGGAACCGAACAAGTCGGTGAATCCCGATGAAGTCGTCGCGGTCGGCGCCGCCGTTCAGGCGGGCGTGCTCGCGGGCGACGTGAAGGACCTCCTCCTGCTCGACGTGACCCCGCTGTCGCTCGGCATCGAGACCCTCGGCGGCGTCAACACGGCGATGATCCAGCGCAACACGACGATCCCGACCAAGAAGAGCGAAACCTTCTCGACGGCCTCCGACAACCAGACGTCGGTCGAGGTCCACGTGCTTCAGGGCGAACGCCCGATGGCGCGCGACAACCGGACGCTCGGCAAGTTCCACCTCGTCGAGATTCCTCCGGCGCCGCGCGGCATGCCGCAAATCGAAGTCACGTTCGACATCGACGCCAACGGCATCGTCAACGTGTCGGCCAAGGACCTCGGCACCGGACGCGAACAGCGCATCACGGTGACGTCGAGTTCCGGACTGAACAAGGAAGACATCGACCGGATGGTTCGCGACGCCGACTCCAACGCCAGTCAGGACAAGGAGTTGCGTGAACGGATCGAAGCCAGGAACAAGCTCGACTCGATGATCTACTCGACCGAAAAACTGATCGCGGACAACCGCGAGAAGATCGATGCCGCCGCCGTCGGCGAAATCGAAACGGTCATCACGGAAGCCAAGGGCAAGGTCGAAACGGCGACCCTGGAAGAGTTGAACGATATCTACGACCGTTTGACCAAGGCGACGTACAAGGTCTCCGAATCGCTCTACTCCCAGCCCGGTGCGGAAGCGGCCAACGCCGCGAGCGCGGGCGCCGGAGCGGGCGCGGCGGGCAGCGGCAGCGCCAAGAGCGGTGACGACAACGTCATCGACGCCGAGTATGTGGACGTGGACGAGAAGAAATAGGAATCAGGGATCAGGGATCAGGGATCAGGAAAAACAGTTCACTGATCCCTGATTCCTGACATCTGATCCCTTTCCCAGTGGGGTCGATATGGCGAAGGATGATTACTACGCGATTTTGGGCGTTTCGAAGACCGCTTCAGCCGAGGATATGAAGAAGGCCTACCGGCGGCAGGCGCGCAAGTACCATCCCGACGTGAATCCGGGCGACAAGGTAGCCGAAGAGAAGTTCAAGAAAATCTCGGAAGCGTTTGAAGTCCTCGGCGATCCGGAGAAGCGCAAGGTGTACGACCGGTTCGGTGTCTACTCCGAAGCGCACGCGCAGGCGGCCAAGTCGGGTGGGATGCCCGGCGGCGGCGCCGGATTTCCGCCGATTGATTTCGATTTCGGCGGCGGCGGCGGTAATGGCGGCTCCTTCCGCGACATTTTTTCCGACCTGTTCAACAATCCCCGGACCAGCCGCACGGTGGCGCAGCCCGGCCAGGACGTCGAGTATCCGCTTTCAATCAGTTTCGAACAGGCCATGGAAGGATTGACGGCGACGGTCAATCTGCCGGCCATGGCGGGCCGACCGTCCGAAACGGTCAAGGTCAGGATTCCCGCCGGTGTCGATACCGGTTCGAAGGTCCGCATGGCGGGCAAGGGATATCCCGGAACCAATGGCGCGCCCGCCGGCGACCTCTACATTCTGACCAACGTCGGGTCGCATCCGTTTTTCACCCGCAAGGGCGACAATCTCTACTGCACGATTCCGATCGGCGTGGCGGAAGCCGCGCTCGGCGCGAAAATCGAAGTGCCGACCGTCGGCGGCAAGGCGCAGTTGCGCATTCCGCCGGGAACGCAGTCGGGCCAGAAGTTCCGTTTGCGCGAGAAGGGCTTCCCGGTTCTCCGCAGTCCGGGGACGCGCGGCGACCAGTTCGTGGAAGTCCGCATCACGCTCCCGAAAGTCATCAGTGAAGAAACCAAGGACATCCTGCGCGAGTTTGCGCGGCTGAACCCGGAAAATCCGCGGGCCGACCTCGGACTGCAATAGCCGGGAAGGGGGACGAACGATGATTCGGAACCGCAAGCAGAAACCGCGCCGGTATTCGATCGGCGTCGTGGCCGAAACCTTCGGCATCCACGAACAGACGCTCCGGCTGTATGAACGCGAGGGATTGCTCGTGCCGTCGCGTTCCGAGAAGAACACGCGCTACTACACCGACGAAGATCTCGAACGCCTTCAGGCGATTCTCAATCTGACCCGCGAAATGGGCGTCAATCTGGCGGGCGTGCAGGTCATCATGGACATGCGCGAGCGGATGGATGAGATGCAGCGCCAGTTTCAGGCCCTCATCAACTTCGTCCGCGAGAATTTCGCGGCGCAGGCGACCGCCGGAAGCGCGCTCGTCCGCACCGGCCCGATGCACATCGTGGTCGCCCGGGATTTCGATCCGCCCGAGGAACCGCCGCCATCGCGTCCGCGCATCATCAAAATCGAGACGGAATGAAAAAAACGCGCCGCCGAGGATCACTTCGGCGGCGCGGTTTGCTTTTCGGGCCTGGAAAACCGTTACGAGACGGAGCCGACCTCGAATTGGGCACACTGGGCGCTGCCGGGATCGAAGGAAACACAGCCGGAGTTGTCCGCCACGAGTTCATAGTGAATGTTGTCGTACTGGACGACATAGCTGTGTCCCGGAATCAGTCCGCACCGGGAGCATCCGCCGGAACAGGCGGCCAGTCCGACGCTGAGGGCAATCAATGCCAAAGCCGCAAGCGATTTGTTCGTGAAGTTTTTCATTGGAGCATCCTTTTCCTGTGTTTTTTTACGCGAATCGCGCCATCAGCGCGCGGAGCATTTCGTCGTCGAAGAGATTCAGCGGGGAACTGTAAATCACGCCGTTGGTGCCGTAGGGCGCGCGTTCCGCGATGGAGAAGGACAGGCCGCGTTTTTCGGCGTAGTACCGTTGCGTGGCCCGCATGGTCTGGGCGAGTTCGTCGGACGTCCGGAGAAACTGATCGCCGCTCAGGACGGAATAGGTGAGGACGACGGCCTGCGTCGGGGTAATTCGCTGGGCCGACCAGAGTTCGGGCTGGGCGGATTCAAAGAGCTTGATGCGGTTTTGGACTTCGTTGGTGATGGCAAGCCGCGCAAAGTCAGTCACCAAGGCGCGTTCTGACGGCGATCTCATCTTCCGCAGGTAGTCGCGGACCTTTTCGGCCTTTGCGGTCGGTCCCCAGGGACGCACCAGAATCTCTCCCGGGGGAAGCGTCCCGGAAGGCGTCTGGTCGGTGCGGAGTCCGCGCATGGTTCCGAGGGCGGCGTCGATTTCGGCATCGTTCATCCGGCTGAGGCGTTCGACGGCCAGTTCGGTCAGCGCCTGGGCGAGCGCCGATGCCGTGAGCGATCCCTTGCCAAGCGTGGCATACCGTGCCTCGGCCTGATTCACGAACGTCAGGCTGTCTGCGCCGAATTGATGGCCGGAGCGGTGACGGATGAGATTTTGAGCCGTTGCGGTGTTGCGCTGGGCGGTTTCGAGCGAGTTGGAGAGGCCGAGGCGTGAATCCGGTTCCGCGAAGACCCGACGGACGGCGGCCGCGCTCGTTTCGCTGGGATTGTCCTTGGCGGCGAAAATCGTGCCGCGCAGGCCAAAACCGCCGACCGTCAGGCCGAGCGTGACGGCGAGGCCGATTCCTGAGAGAAGCAGTGGGCGTTTCAACATGGGTGAAATTCCTTTTGAACAGAGTTGTATTGGAATCGAAGAACCTCTCTTTCCACGCCCGACGGCTTCCCGTGTTTCGAAAATCCGGGGTTGTGGTTCGGAGGTCATCCGGTTCGACAAGAAGAAAAGCAACCCGCGTGCCACACTCGAAGGGAAGGAATTTCACGGAAACGGGCCGTTTTGAAGGGAATCAAGGGCGAAAACGGCGATTTAGCTGGTTCTATAACGTTCTTTAACATTACGTAACGTTACGTAATGTTAAAGAACGTTATAGAAATTGAATCCCCCAATGAAAAAGGGCCGGTCCCGCGACCAGCCCCAATCGTCTGACTGACTACTGACTACTGACTACTACTTCACGTCCATCCCGAGGACCTTCGTCAGGAAGCCCCACTGGTCGGCGACTTCCTCGATGACCTTGGCCGTCGGTTTGCCCGCGCCGTGGCCGGCTTTC